>PCAT01000034.1 GCA_002730655.1 Balneola sp. | reverse complement strand
TATAAAAGAAAGTATCCTTCTACTTTATTATTTACTGTCAAAAAAAGATTCCTGAGTGAATACACTTTATAAATGATTTTTCATACTAACAAACATTAAAAACTAAGAGAATAAATCTTTATTTATTTTCATTTTTCTTTTTAGTGTCGTTATTAGGCTTATTTACAATTTTCTTAAGCTGCTCTTCCTTGGGATTTTTAAGAGAAGTTCCACCCTCATTAGTGTTCATCAATTTGTTTTTAGTCAAAATTTCTTCTTCAGATGATTCTTCATTAGCTTCATCATCTGAGATAACTTCATCCACTATATTTGCCTCTGAAAAGAGACCATCTGCATGTTTACCTTTTGGACGATCACCAAGTAATTCTCGAAGCTCTTGATGATTCATGACTTCTTTTTCGAGTAGAGTTTTCGCAAGTAATTCTAATTTGTCTTGATGCTCTACAAGTAATTCATAAGTTCGGTCATAATTATTTTTGATAATAGATTGAACCGCATCGTCAATTCGATTAGATGTATCAGGAGAATATTTTCTGTTAAACCCATAACTATTTTCTGGGTTATTTGAATCTCGCAGCGATATATAGCCCAACTCTTCACTCATACCATATTCTGCAACCATTGCATATGCCATATTAGTAATCCGCTCAAGATCGTTCTGTGCTCCTGTAGATATTTTACCAAATATTATTTGCTCAGCTATTCTACCACCCAAAAGTGCACAAATTTTCTCATTCAATTCTTCAGTAGTCATTAAGAAACGATCTTCTAGCGGTGTCTGTAGAGTGTAACCCAAAGCTGCCAATCCTCTTGGTACGATACTTACCTTAAGTACCGGGTCGGTGTACTCTAAGAACCATCCCACAATGGCATGTCCTGCTTCGTGATAAGCAACAATTTTACGCTCTTCAGGGCTAATAAGCTTGTTTTTACGTTCAAGTCCCGCTATGACTTTTTCAATCGAATCTTGAAAATCAACCATCCCAACTGATTTTTTCCCTCGTCTAGCGGCAATCAATGCTGCTTCATTGCATAAGTTGGCTAATTCTGCTCCCGCAAACCCTGGAGTCTGAGAAGCTAGAACGCGTAAATCAATTGATCTTGAAAGTTTTAATTTTTTTACATGGACCTTTAATACTTCAACTCGACCATTTAAATCTGGTTTATCAATTAGGACCTGACGATCAAAACGTCCTGGACGAAGTAGTGCTGAATCTAAAATATCAGGACGATTTGTAGCAGCCATTAAAATAACCCCTTTGTCGGAGTTAAAACCATCCATTTCACTCAAGAGTTGATTTAATGTATTTTCACGTTCATCATTTGATCCCATTGCCATACCCTTACCACGCGATCGGCCAATTGAGTCTATTTCATCAATGAAAACAATACAAGGAGCTTTTTCCTTTGCTTGTTTAAAAAGATCCCGGACACGTGCGGCACCAACTCCAACAAACATCTCCACGAAATCGGACCCGCTTAAGCTAAAAAATGGAACACTCGCTTCACCAGCTGTAGCCTTAGCTAGTAGTGTTTTACCTGTTCCCGGGGGGCCCACCAATAACACACCCTTTGGCAGGGTACCACCAAGTTTTGTAAATTTTTGAGGACTTTTTAGAAAATCTACTACTTCCTCTACCTCGGCCTTTGCTTCGTCTAATCCAGCAACATCTTTGAAAGTCACTTTTATTTCAGTCTGCTGATCATATAAAGATGCCTTATTTTTTCCAATGTTCAGAACTTGTTGTCCTGGATTCATTCGGCGAAAAATAAAAACCCAGAATCCAATTGCTAAACCAATCATGACAAGCCACATGAATATACCACTAAACCATTCTTCTTCTATTCTCACTTCATATTCTACCCCATAATCATCCAGTATCGGACGAATCTCGTCATTTGGTAGTATGGTGGTCATAAATGTTCTATACTCGTCCACCATAGTTGTTGGGAGATTTAAAGGCGAATCTTTTTGCTCAGGGGGGGCGATAATGCCATCTCTTAAAGCTGATTCGTTATACTTTCCATATACATTTACCTGGTTCTTGATAATAATTTCTTCAACGTATCCATTCTTTACCTGATCTAAGAATTCACTGTACTTAATTCCATTGGCAGGTTTAGGGTTTAAAAACAAGAACTGTATCACAATGAGAAACAAAATGATTACTAAAAATCCCCAAGTTGGGAATTTGGGATTTGCACCATCTTTTTTATTGAGTGGTGACTTTAAGGGATTTTTTAAGGGGGGCTTTTTTTCGGCCATTAATGGTACAGGTGTGAATTTGTATTGTTAAAACAGATAGTCTTTATTTTAATACGATAACTCGCAAAAAATGTGCCAGATGAATAATACTGACAAAAGGTGCATCAGTCTTTGATTTCGTCAAAGCTTAAGATTTGACCGTCGGATGTTTGTATAGTAAACGCAGAATTTACCTCTGTCATTCGCCCAATCACCGTAAAGTCTTTAAAAAGAGTAAAAAGTCGATCCGCATCTTTCTCACTCAGTGTGAATAGTAATTCAGCATCTTCACCGCCATAATATGCGTATTTATCAACATCTTCTTCCATTTCATCTGCTACTTGTCTAGTTTCAATTGCTACCGGCAGGGTTGCTTGATAGATATGCGCACCTAGACCCGTTTTCTCGCACAGTTGAGCCACATCATTGATAACGCCCATATTTAGATGACTTATGAACGTAGGCAGGATGTCAAATTCTTCAAAACAATCGATGATATCCTTTCTAGATTTTGGCATTAGTTGTCGTTGAATCACATATTCATAGTCACCTAAATCTGGTTGAAATTCACCTCCGCCACTATCCTGCCAGAATTTCTTTTCTCTCATGAGAATACGTAAACCTGCAATAGCAGCCCCTAAATCTCCAGAAACACAAATAGCATCATCTTTCTGAACATTCTCAATAGAAGTACGCCTATCCTCTTTGGCGATAGCAATCCCGTGAACGTGAATGGTTATTTGGTTAGAGTTACTGTGAAAACCCTTATTATCTAACATAATTTCATTCGCTATACAAGCTTTGTTAACCCCGGACATAATCAATTGAATCATTTCAACAGATACCTTATTAGGTATAGATAAATCACATGAAAGCGAGATAGGCCTGCCATTTTCTGCATAACATTCATTTGAAAATTGTGAGACTGCCTTATATCCTACATGTTCTAGAGGAGTATAGCTTAGATCGAAATGTATTCCTTCAATTAGTTGTATGCTCTGTTGACAAATTTGGGTATTGGCTCCATAGTGTTTAACAATATTAGAAACGGACAGGCCGGTTAACTTTTTCCCCATCAGGTTAATAGGTAGAGAGCTATCCCCTCTGAATTTATCTAGCTTTTTGAGGACAGCCGAGTGCCCTAGTTGTGATATGGGTGTAAAAGAATTTTTCATAAACTTAAATATATAAAAAAAGGCAGCCATGCTTTACATGGTTGCCTTTACAATCTTTACCAAATATAGTCTAATCTGCTTCTCGCTTAGTAGAGTAGTTTATTCTAAAAGTTCCTGCCTGTTGAAGTTCCTTTTGAACATCTGTTAGCAAACCAAACTCCGAATTCTGGTCTACCCTCAATGAAACAATTAGTCTTGGTTCCTCAATCAACTTATCATACATTAGATTCCTAATCGCTCCTAAATCATCGACTATAGCATCATCTATTTGAACTTTGTCATCACCTAATTGATTACCTGGTAAGCGTTCTGGTCCCATATAGATGTACGATACTAGTCGCTTTTGTTCAATTTTCTCTATGTTATTTGCCTGGGTGAGATCTAATTTTACCTTCAGAGTGACTTCTCTCAGTACTGTGGTAACCATAAAGAAAAAGAGCAACATGAATACCACATCTGGCATTGCCGAAGTGGGTATTTCTTGCTTACTACCTGCTTGCTTTTTCTTAAAATTTGCCATGATTAACTATCCGGTTCAGCAATTGAAATTTTCTTAGGGTACATTTCTCTGATTTGATCTTGTTGAGGACTATCATCTACAAGTGCATCGTAGGGTACACCATAGTTTGATCTTGAAGCAGCATCGCGTAAGTCTTTATAGGCAGCCATTACTTCATCCAACATATCTATATAGATTGAGTAAGGCGTTTCTCTTTGTGTCTTTAAGGATACAATGGCAGCATCAGGAGATATCGCTAACTCTTCATTACTCTCTGGGTTCGAGATAAACTCAATAAGTTTATCTTTAACTTCTGAAACTGAGACAGGCTCTTCGTCCATGAGAACAAGTCCCTGGGAGTTAACTAAAATTTTCATCAAGTTACGTTCACGAATGGGAGGGGGTTCCTGCTCTGGATCCAATGGGGGAGGTAACACCATTCCAATTCCAGTGTCCACATTTATTGTAGTTGTAACCAGAAAGAAAATAAGTAAAAGAAACGCTATATCAGCCATGGATGAACCATTGATATCTGCACCTTCACGTTTTTTCTTTTTTAACATCATAGTTGAAGCTCTCTAGAATTTAAACGTTCCACGTAGTCCAGTAAACACTATGGAAATAATCATGACTAACATCATAGCCATAGTAGTAAATACTCCTGCTTTGGTTACATCATTTAGCGCGACATAGGAAATTACAAAAATAATAAAGGGAGTTGTTATCAACGCTATACGCTTAAAATCTTGCTTCCCTTGAGTTATTCCCCTAACTCCTGAAGCAATCATAGCTAAAATACCCAACCCAATAAGAACAAATGCTCCTATTACAGCAATTTGTGCTATTATTGATCCTGTCATAATGACCTCCTTCTTCCGGTTATGGGTTAGTCTTCTGATTCAGTTGATTCAGCAACTGCGATCAGCGGCTTTCCTTCCTGTAGTAAAATAATAGAGTCAATTAGAGTGATAGAACTTTCTTCCATCTCAGCTATCAAACGATCAATTTTAGACACACAATAGTTGTATCCAATCTGAAGTATTATACCTGCAATCAAGCCCCCTGCAGTAGTTAATAATGCAGTTTTTATACCCCCTGCAACAATACTAGGGGAAATATCCGACGCAGCTTCGATATCATCAAACGCCTCAATCATTCCTACTACCGTACCCAAGAAACCAAATAGTGGGGCAATGGCTATGAAAAGTGACAACCAAACAAGTCCTCTCTCAAGAAAGCTCATTTCTATAGAGCCATAAGCTGCAATTGCCTTTTCAGCCGCATCTATACCCTCATGCGATCGCATTAGTCCTGCTTGAAACACAGATGCTACAGGACCACGAGTTTGGGAGCAAAGCTCTTCGGCAGCTTCAATACCACCATCTTGTAATGCTTGTTGGACACTTAGGATGAATTCGCGAGTATTAATGTCAGCTAAATTGAGAGTAATAATACGTTCGAGGAATATGGCTAAACCTGCAATAAGGGTGATTAGTACTGGCCACATCCACCCTCCATCATTACCTTCGTTAAATTTTTCAACGATAAGGTTGAAGAAGCCCTCTTCTACTGGGGCTTGAAGTAAGAAAAGAGCAATCGACGATGTCATATTCACTCCAATATAGTTTATTAATTATCAGTAGTTTTAAGTCGAAAAAAATAACTCAAATATGATTAAATGTCAAAGCGATAACTTTTTATTAACACTATGTTTTTTGAGTAATTATTTTCTTAAAAGTAACCTTTTTTTTAGCTAATAATTATAAATAATATGTTAAAAAAGAGCATTGAAGCTTATTTGCAATGTGTGAATTGCTGGACCATTCTTTCCGGTTCTTCCATGATATTCAACTTGTAATTCCAACCAGTCTTTCCATCTATATTGCGTGTTTAGATCCCATCTTGCACTTCTTCCCGTACCCATACCCTCTGTCAACCTAAAACCTATATAAGGATTTAGAGTATCAGAAGATTTAAATTCTTGAACCGCAATTTGCGCCCTAGCTTGTATCCCTCCTGGTACATATACGATCTGTTCCATCCGATATTGCCATTGTTGAAGTGTAAAAGTTGGGAATACTATGGCAAGCTCATCCACCGAAACAAATTCTTGTGCAAATGAGTGGCTATCATTTAGGCGACTATGCTTTAAAATAGCTTTGATATTCCATGAACGATTAACTCTTGCGCTAATTGATGACTCAATGGTGTACTGTGTCAAAGAATAATTACGGAGACGTAGTTGATCCGAATATTCAAATAAACGGCTTCGAGATCCCATTAATTCGCTAAATATTGTTTCATTGAAACGATAGCCACCCTCTAGTTTGAGAACCTTTTTCGCAGATTGAATAACTTCAACATTGCGTTGATGAATAGATGAAGAATTATCCCATTCGGCTAAACCTTGAATCCCAGTAGAATTGGGAGTGATTTCTAAGCGCCCTGAGGCACCTAAGGTTCCCTCTACCGTCCACTCTTGCTGCATAATTGTAGTTGGATGCAATAGAAGAACTCTACCAAGCTCATTTTGACTATTATCTTCCGATATTAGCAAATCTAAATTAAGCTGAATTGCTTGCCAAAGTGGTCGATTTAATAAACGACTTTGAAAAGGCATCCAGCTATATCGCAACTTTGTGCGTACTTGAATAAGTGATTGATAATCATCTCCTGGTATTAAACGCTTAATATACTCACCTTCATTCGAGCTTAGTTCAGGATAAAATTCCGTGATTTGTTGTAATAAATCTTGATTATCATCTATCCAAACATACTGACCTAACTCTGGGCCCACATACACATAGATTTCCTGAAAATTACTACGACGACGAGTAGATGCGTTATAATCCCAAAATACTTTCCCATTTTGGTCTATTTGACCCCACTCCAGCTGAGATCCAATAACTATTCCAATATTTTTTTGGGTAGAATGGTAATCTTCCTGTTCACCGTCTTCATCATTGGGAACAAAAGCTAAATTTGCAGTCTTTTTTCTGGTTCTGAAATGAATTTCTTGCTTACCCCAAATATGTTCATTGGCGCGCCAATTTATTCGGTAACGCTGTTCGAAAGCAGTACTGTGGGGAATCCATAAGCCAGCTTGCGTATAATCCTCATCTCTAAGCAACCATGAAACCTTCCAATCCCATTTATTATGCAGGCCCATGATACTCGGACCTAAACTCCAGAATCGTTGACTGGGTGAGATAAGGGAATCAGAGTCCACCCTGCGTCGCTGTTGATCCTCATGTTCAAAATCCACACCTATAATCATGCTGGAAGGTCTATGCTCCGAGCCCTTCTTGAGTGGAACCCCAACGGTTCCTTTTTGCCTAAGCCAATATCCTATTCCATTCACCGAACTCAATCTTCTTACCAAATCCTGCTGGTAAGCTAATGATATCTCATCAGAATCACCTATTTTTACCAAACTTGTTTGCCTGATTCGCTCCTCTGAACCCGTTGTAAGATGAATGAGTCCAAGCTTAATTTCTTTTTTATTGTGTTGCCAATCCCATTCCCCTCCAAAGACCTGCTCCTCAATTATTGATGCATTCAAATCAAAAAGACGCTGATATTCAACCTCTCTAATTCGTTCAGTTCCCTTGTATTGGGCATTCATTTTCCGCATATAACCATGAAATCGTGAATAATCTGCACCTAACATATTATTAGTCCATTCTATTGCTGACTGGTATGCTAACCCAACATTGTCTTCGTTATCTTTAACTGAATATCTATTTACATCATATGAGCTTAATGACCAATTTCCGGACAAACGAATATTTTCCTGAAGAATATAACTTCCTTCAAACGAAACTACTTGATGAGCCATTGGCGTTGGCAGTTGTGTCTGTGAAGTAAAATCACCTCTATTTTCACCGACCCATTTATAGATTGGAATATTTAATCCCGTTTCTAGACGTCTATAATCACCTTCATTATCCCCTACTTGGGTAAATTGAACCTGAACTAATTCACTTTCTGATATTTTAGGGTCATTAGCCTTGACATATATAGTGTATTTCTGATTATTCCAAAGTGTATCCACACGAATGTACGCCCTGGATCGGTCATTATCTTTTATCCACGGACGCCCTGAATCAATGCTGATAGTAGTCTGATCGCCAGCTTGTTTTAAAAGCTGAATTTCTGACTCAGTTAACAAATCTTGAGCTAAAAACCCATTATTATCGGCTTCCCTACTAACCATTGAATTAAAGCTAAAACGCTTATTCGGGGAAGTATATTCTACCTCAGAGGCTATTAAATTTCGATTAAAGCCGTTCTCGACATATTCATACTCCACAAAAATTCTGCTTTCATTTCGAATTAACTCTTGTGAACTAAAGTTTATTTCACCCAACGAATAATCTATTATATAATCTTGGTCAATTCCCCTTCTCAAGAGCTTACCATCCAGGTACACTTTTTCAGTTCCAGCCAATATAGTGGTGAATGGACTGCTTGAGGCACCCTGCAATCGATACGGTCCTTGCACCCCTTCTACTGGATTAATCTGCTCATTGGTATAAATTCCCCTTGTTTGGGATGCAAATGATGCAATTCTGCTTTCCCCACCTTTTTTTGTAATGAATGATTGTTCAGCATAGACTCCTTGTATTCTACGATTTATGCGATGCATAGATGCTCCAGACATACCTACATCAACATCCCCCATTCTGAGAGAATATTTAGGATGAGTAATTTGGATAATTAACTGATCAAATTCCCTAATGCTCTGGGTGGTTCCATCAGGTTGAAATGGGATATTTCTATCGGTTAAAATTGCTGATAATTGTGTTTCATCTCCTATTTTTCCTGTTAATTGAATATCAAGCCCACTTTCGAGACTAACCTGCTGATTAGTACCCGTGACAATCCCTCGCGTTATTCTTCCGGATTGTTCTAATTGAAAAGGATCAGGTTTCAATGATCTTCTCAGATTAAGTTGTTGTTGAATATCTTCGCGAATCTTTTCTTGATTAAAGAGTGGTTCTACAGAACTACGCTGGTATATAAAGGCTAAGTCAAGTGGAAAATCCATGGTGGCTTCTGCAAGGGATGTTAGCCACCAATCCCCAGTACTCGTATCCCATTGCCAGTAGGTATTAGGTAGTAAAGACCATTTATCAGTTGAATCGATGTTAGCGCTAGGCTCCTCAGAACGATCACGGGTAGATCTATACCATACAGCTAAACGGCTTTGTATAACACCTAAGCTAATACTTAGTCGATCAGTAGCAGTAATATTCGCCACTAAAAGGGTATCAGAATTGAGTGTAAGCCCGCGATTTATTTGATTTTTCTGCGGACTAGATGCCAGAATGGCATCAGAAAGAATAGCATTTGTTAATATGCCCAAAACGACTGCCATCAAGACTGAACTAAGATTAGGCAAGCGCGCGCAATTAAAATTTGATAATAATTGGATGTTAGACATAGACACTACAAATGTAAAAACCTGTCAGGTAAATATAGTTAGTAGCGAATTAATCCCTAATCAACCCCATTGAAACGTTGTAATCCTTGGTCTAGAAACAAAAGAAACTTTTCTTCACTCACATACCCTAACTCCTGAGAGAGTACCTGTTCTGATAATGGATCAAGAATGACGTAGGTAGGCAAGGCTACATTACCAGTTAGCTTAAACTGAAGTTGCTGGTTAGCTTGGGCATCTTTTCCACCATCGGTGTACAATTTAAGAAGCTTCATTTGTTCAAAGCGTTCTTGCACGCTGGTTAAGGGGAAAATATTACTCTCCATGGCTCGGCAATTTGTACAGGTATAGCCAGTAAAATCGATAAAAATGGCCCCATTTTCTGCTCTTCCTTCTTCAATAGCTTGTTTATAGCTGCTTAACCATCCCTCATCAGCAAATGTTTGTGAAGAGCTTCCTCTAATAGATGCTAGTGTACTAACTACACTCACATCGGTTGCCTGCTTAGGTGGCAACCAGGCATCCCAAATTCCTAGTGAAGAACCTAATAGACCCGGAATTAGATAGATACTGAAAAGTAGAAATGGAAGACTCAATACCACCCTTCCCGCACCAATGGAACTGGGTTTTTCTTCATTCTTTAAGGCAAATAATCCTAGAATATAAAGGGTTGCAATAATAAATATAGCTATCCACAGCGAAATGGCGAAAGGTCGACTAATCCAAGTCCAACCCATCACTAAATCTACATTCGATAGAAACTTTACCGCAGCAGCCAATTCTATAAATCCCAAAAGTACTTTTACCATGTTCATCCATGAACCACTCTTGGGTAAGGTATTTAATAAATTTGGGAAAAGAGCAAAAAGTACAAATGGACTTGCAAAAGCGGCTGAGAAACCGATCATTCCTATAATAGGAAAGAACCATGCTCCTCCTGTTGTGGCAGCAAATACGGCCCCAACAAAAGGAGCTGTACATGAGAAGGATACCGCACTTATGGTAATTGCCATGAATAAAATACCCACAATACCAGAGTTTTCATTGCTCTTTTTATTTAAAAAATTAGTGATTTGATAGGGTAATTGTAGTTCATACATACCCAGTAAACTCAAAGCAAAACCAATAAGTACTACAGCGATAAAAAGGTTCACAAATGGGTTAGAAGCGAAGTTTTGCGCCCCAGAAACACCAACTACAGTAGCTAATACCACTCCTATTAGGGTAAATGTAGCCACTATGGCTAAGCCAAAAACTACCGCACTACCAACCCCTTGTTTCGACTCTTCCTGTTTGGCAAAGTATGATACGGTTAGTGGAATCATCGGAAAAACGCAGGGAGTCAATAAGGCAGCATAACCAGCAAGAATAGCAATCCATATAAAGGAAAATATTCCATCATTACTAGCTGAATTAGAAATACTAATAATTTGACTTGGTTGAGTATCTTTTGCAAGTGTAGCCTCTAACAGTGGATTGTCTACTACTCCTGAAACATAGATCGTAGCAATGATTGATTTCGATGTTGGGGGTAGACAAACTCTGTCATCACAAACCTGATAAAAGGCTTCAATATCCAGAATTTGAGTTCCAAGCTTAGTTACGAATATGCTAACTGGCAGGGTGAATTGAGCAAAAGTACTATGCCAGCCTAAATCCGTTCCAAAATTTGGATCAAATTCAATATCTGCTTTTGATTCTTTAACTTCTTCGGTGAAGAAAAAATTTGGTGAATTAGCACTAAAATCGGTTGGAAAAGGACCTGCTTCAGGATCATTTAATACCGAATACAAATGCCAATCACCTTCTATATTAGCATTTAGCTCAATTTCGAAAGGTTCCCCTGCCATAACTGTGTCAGGTACACTTACTATGCTAAATTTAACAGGATCTGGTATCTGAGCATTTATATTACCAAAAAGAACCAACCCCAAGAACAAAGTCAATAAGATAAAATCTTTAACTAATGAGTAAGAATTTTCTTGCATAGTATGGGATTTAAAATAGGATTTTAAAAGTCTCTGCGAATATATGAGCATCAAATACTACTTATTTACTTAATTAGAGGGGATTATTAAAATAAAAACACTATCATCCCAAAACAAAATACCACATTACTTGGAATGTGGTATTAGTTTAAATTTACAAGTAAATGGATAATAAGCGTTCTAACTAGTCGGCTTTAACTACCCAGAATTTGAGTTGCGGTTTCAAATCACCAAGCAGTTGTATGGTAGCCGTATATTCGCCTAAGGTCTTAACATCCGTATCTATAGTAATAGATCGACGATCAATTTCTATTCCTTTTTCCATTAATGCATCTGCTATTTGTACGTTCGTTACCGTGCCATGAATTTTATCATCTTCACCTGTGGTAACTGCAATTGTCAAATTGCTGGATTCAATCTTTTTGGCCATTTCCTTGGCCTCTTTGACATTGACTTCAGCTTTTTTAGCGGCTCTTTTCTGCATCAACTCTAATTCTGCAATGGAACCTTTAGTTGCGAGCACAGCCATTCCACTAGGGATAAGGTAATTTCGCCCATAACCATCTTTGACGATGACTAATTCTCCTGATTGACCTAGTTTTTCTACATCTTGGGTTAAAATAACTTTCATATCATTTGAATTTATTATCGTAAGTTTTCAGCAACATAAGGCATAAGGCCTAAAAAACGTGCTCTTTTAATTGCAGAGGTGAGTTGTCGCTGATGTTTAGCACTAGTTCCCGTCACTCTTCTAGGCAATATTTTACCTTGATCGTTGGTGAATCGCTGAAGCGTTTCAACATCTTTATAATCTATATACTCGAGGCCTGCTTCAGTAAATTTACACTGCTTAACTTTTCTAACGCTTTTTTTAGGATGGGATGGATTCTTAATCATGATAGTCTAATTTAAAAAATGGTTATAATTTATCATCTTCTGAGTCGTCTTCAACAATAATAGGAAAGACTTCAGGAACAGCATTTTTCTTAACCAACTCTTTATGACGTTTCATTTTTGCATCATATTTCAACGTTAGGTATCTCATGATCTCAGCGTCTATCCGCATAGCGCGCTCAATAGTTTCTATAGCGGTAGCAGGTCCTTCAAAATATAGGTTCACATAAAAACCAGTTTGTTTCTTATCCATTTCGTAGGCAAACTTGCGAAGGCCCCATTCATCAACTTCATCTATAGTTCCTCCACTGGAAGTGATTAGGTCGTTAATTCGCTTAATTACAGCAGGATATTGTTCGTCCTCTAAAACAGGACTAATGATATAAGTTAATTCGTAATATGAATTCATATGTTTACTTTGGATGTTTTCAATTAGAGAAGAAAACAGTCATCTTAAATGTTAAAGACTATCACTTAGATGACAGAAAAGAAAATATAGTGTTTTTTTTGCTAATTCACATCACCTCAAAAGCTATTTTATTCTAACTCTGCCCCTAACCCAATTTCATTAATACTATTGGCTAGTCTGATATCGTATTCAGTAATCTGATTATCGGCATCGTGGGTATTTAATCGTAATTCTACCTTGTTGTATATATTTTTGATCACTGGATGATGGCCATGATGCTGTGCAATAAAAGCCACTCTCATTACAAATGAAATAGCTTCTTCAAAATTTGTAAAAATCCATTCTCGATGTAATTCTTGCGAATCTATGGTCCATTTCTTTGAATCTCTTAATTGATTTACTATTTCTTTTTTAGTCAGTTTTTTTAACATTTTCTAATTATTAATGTTGTTTCGATAATATTTTACCTAAGAAAAATAACCCGGACATAATATAAATTAATTATATTTTTGCATATTAGGATTAGTACCATTCTTATTATAATGGTCTTTATTTCCCTTATAAAAATTGTTCAGTTATCTCATTTTAACGAGATGAATTACAATTAATATGTTAAATTTCAAATATAATAAGTACTACTTATATGAAGTTACAAACGCCTTTACTCAAGAGAGCATCTTTTTTTATTTTACTTTTGATACTTAGCCCATGGAAAACTATTTTCGCCGCAGAGGGATATGGCATTAGCGGAAGTGGTCTAGGATTGATATGGACTCTTCCCTTCGCAGGTATATTGTTATCCATCGCCATCTTCCCTTTGGTAAATGAATCTTGGTGGCATCATAATTTTGGAAAGGTATCTGCCTTCTGGGCACTCTTACTTCTGGCTCCTATGACTATTTCCTTTGGTTTTTCAGCCACACTCTACGAAGTGTTACATGCTTATTTATTGGAATATATTCCATTCATAATTTTATTGCTCGCCCTTTTCACTATCTCTGGTGGAGTAAGAATCAAGGGTTCTTTCCAAGGCAGTCCAATCGTGAACATGGGTTTTCTAGTTGTCGGCACATTATTAGCTAGTTGGATGGGAACAACCGGTGCTGCCATGCTATTAATTAGACCACTACTAAGGGCAAATGAGTGGCGTACCTCAAAAAAGCATGTAGTTATTTTCTTCATATTTTTAGTAGCCAACGTTGGAGGTGCTTTAACACCTTTAGGTGACCCACCATTATTTCTTGGTTTTCTGCAAGGGGTTGGCTTTTTCTGGACAACTACAAATTTATTTTTTGAAATGATTTTTGTAGTCATATTATTACTAATCGTATTCTATTTTGTGGATACTTATTTCTATAAAAATGAAACCAACACTCCACCTGATGAAGAAAAAAAAGAAGCTTTTGGAATAGAAGGAGCTATTAATTTAGTCCTTATTCTAGGAGTAGTTGGGGCTGTTTTATTTTCTGGAATGGCTTCTTTAGGAACCATTGATATTTACCATGTTACCGTAAATTATGAAAATATTATTCGCGACTTAATCTTGCTAGGATTGACCTACCTTAGTTTAAAAGTAACAATAAAAGAAAGCAGAGATGCTAACGGGTTCAATTGGTTTCCTATTCAGGAAGTAGGCAAACTGTTTGCGGGTATATTTATTACTATCATAGCACCTATATCTATGCTAAAAGCAGCAAATGTAGGAGAAGGTGCTCTTACCTTCATTAATAACGCAGTATTTGACGGAAGTGGAGAACCAATCAATGCCATGTTTTTTTGGATTACCGGAATGCTATCAGCTTTTTTAGACAATGCACCTACCTATTTGGTGTTCTTTAATGCAGCAGGTGGAG
>PCAT01000033.1 GCA_002730655.1 Balneola sp. | reverse complement strand
TAGATTTTTTATAAAAAGCTCAATTTTTGAATTCTCATCAAAGGCGTTTATATAATAAGTATCAATCCCATTTTTTATCAAATAATCTTGATATTTTTTCATACTTATTCTGTGAAATAATAATTTTTGTTTGTGAAATTTATATTGATTAAAAAACAGAAATTCTTCTATTATATATGACTTTGAGTTTGACTCTAGGAAGGGCGAATCCTGAAAAAGTTGATTTGGAAAAATAATATTTATTAAATCCATAAACTCGTGTACTTTTTTAATGTGTCGTATCTTTCCAATTGAAATTAGACATTAAATTTTCTGACTCTTGGGTTATATCCAACATATCGATTATACATCCTATCTTCATTATTACAGTGAACATGATATTCATTTAATTTGAATTCGAGTAACCGTAATATTAATTTTTCTGTTCTAACCCATACAATAAAATTGTCTACAAAAAACTGATTATGCTAATGTTATACTAAGTAAACCTCGCGGTGTTCAAGAATATTTATTTCGGATAAACTTGAATCATTTTGTTTTCTACAATCAGCTAACATACAAACAAAAACATTTTTTAATATTTATAATTCCGTCAAAGTAATTCTTTTGCTGATTTTAACAATTAGATTATTACACAGAATTTTATTTGATGATAAAAAAATAATAAAAATTAAATCTTTATCACTCTCTCACAAAATAAAAGGTAATGGAACCAGATTGTGAAATTTGTTTTTTATCAAGTGGTAATTTTTCAAATCTCCAACCTCTTAATGCTTTAAATATTTCAATCTCAAACTCAGGTTTCATATCATGAAGTCTTTTAATTATTCCAATTGTACCATTTGGATTTACTTCGAATTGTACAGTAATTGAGCCTTCAATATTTAATACATTTGAAGGCATTACCTGTATTATTGGTTTTCTAGGTAAATTAGTATCCCAAGAAATTAAATATGTTTGAACCGTCTCTTCTTTATCTTCATTTGTTTTCGGTAGATTACTCTCTATAATTTTAACGGTATTTCTTATCTGCTTTTTTAAATTATTATCAATTCTAATTACGTTACCATTAATCCTAAATCTAGCATTATTAGAGGATCCAAGCGATGCCCAGACTGATTGATCAGTGGTACTAACATTTATTAAAACAGTATCCGGAGTTAATTTTTTTAGATTAAAATTATATTTGAATCTATTTTCATCTACCAAAAAAGTCGTACTTCCAGAGTTCTTTATCACTGTATCTATAGGAAATTCAAATGTAAGGGTGAAGATGCCTTGAAACAGACTATCCGAATAGTCACCAGCCACTAACAAGAATTTGAAGTCAGTTTTATTTTCTTGTGTCTCCAAAAATGTATCTTTGGATGGCAATATCATATGATACTCATCAAATTCATCAAATAGATAAAGCATATTGTCTCTGACTGTATCAATTATACCTCTATCTTTAAAATTTATCTCATATACAGACTTTAAATATTTACTATCAGGAAGTTCATTTGTCTCAATGTCAAAGATATTATTAAAAAAATTTATGTAGAATCGATCATTACTTTCTTGTGCTGATATAGACACTGAATGAAAGTAGGCTATAAATAATAAAACAAACTTGAAATATTTAAGCATTTTAGCTAACTAAATAAATTATACATTTTTCAATCCTGAGTAATAGTATTGTCAGGAATTTCATAAAATTTATATTTCTGAATTCCTTTCAATAGATTAACATGATTGGTATTAGATTTAACTGCATCTAATTCAGATTTCAGATTAGCTGTGAAATCATATCCAGATCCATCAATTAAGTAATTTAACTTCAACAGATTATTATATAAGTCTTTTGTATGCTTATAAATTTGCATAAATGAGTTAGAAATCTCATTATCTTCTGCCAAAGAAGTGGTATGTTGCTGAGTTATTTCTAGATTAAAAAGATTCAGTTTATCGAATATTCTATATATATCTTCATAACATTTTTCTTTATCATTATCTATTGACAAAATCATTATTATAGTATATATATAAATTAATTGATAAATATATATCTCATTTTTTAAAATACCAATATGCGCAGCAAAGTCTACTATCTTTGAACGATTTATTATTATATCAAAAATACTAGCAATTATTTTCTTTTTCAGTTCCAATTTTACAACCAGTCTTTCAATATTTTGAAAAGAAGATTTAAAAATTATTATTATTTTATTTTCATATTTATGAATTAATTTTTCTATATCTATTGGATTTTCAAGTAAGTCGCTAATATGTATAAATTCATCGGGAGTATTTGACTTAGATGCTAAATCTAAGCCTGTTTTTTCTGAATATTTTAACAGCGCTTTTTCTATTTCTTTTTTTTCTTCTACTTCTCTTTGGATTACTTCTTGTAAGAGGTTTGACCATTCATCGATTACACGTTCAAATAGATCTTTTAACAAAAATAATTCCGTTTCAGATAATTCAAACTCCCATCTTCTCTTTCTATTTATATCTTTTAATATAATGACTCGGTTGTCCCAGTTAAATTCTATAAGCTTATTTTTAAATCTTTCAACTAATTCAATCATTCTAAATCGAACCCAATCATTTTCAAGATTGGAGTAAAAACTAATAACCTTAATTTGATTGGTAGTTCTGCTAGAATATATAGCACAAAAACTTTTCAGTATGATGACTGATATTTGTTCACCTTTAGTCAGTTCAAATAACTTCCAAGGTGATTTTGAAAAATAGCCACCTGACAAATCATCTATAACCTCTCTATTGATTAAAATATCTTTGTCCTTGTACTCATCATTCAATGAATCAATAATGGAAGACCAATTTATTTCTTGGTATAATTCAGTTTCTAAGGATGCTGATTTATGTATGCTCATTTGATTAAAACCTACTTATATCCGTTTGGATTTTACCTTAAATAAATTAAAAATTTAACAAACTAAATGTTAGTTTGAATTCTATTTACATCATATGACATTAAACAATAATGACCATTTTGAAATTAAATAATTTTTTTAATGCTTAGGTTTATAGGATTACTATTTTTATCGTCAATTACCTGCAGTTGTTCATCTACTGATTTAACACGAAAAAATGTTGTTGTAAACGATCTAGGAACTAATGGTGATATTATATTATTAGGTATAGAAAGATATGACCGAGATTTAAGTTATGGCTCCATAAAATATTACTTACGGACCGAATTGAACAATAAATTATATGATATTGAATTAAATAGCTCAAATGTTGATACCGTCATACTAGACACATCACTAGTTAAACATTTACTGTTAATCGAAACAAATTATAGAGATATCGGATTACGCAAATTCACAAGTGCATATATTAATGGAGAATTAACGAATGAAGTTAACTCTACAGTGAAGAGGGTTTCTGAATGCAGTAAATTTTCTCTAAACTGTAAATACGATATGCAATTAGAGATTTATATGCCAACTACTAACTTATTTAAATACAGTACAACGGGTTTTGAATTGGATATGACAACTGACTCAACCTCATTAGCCTTCAGTCATGTTAACTTATTGTTTTCCTCTGAACAAGTTAATGAACAAATTATAAATTCAAGATTCTATGAATTTTTTATGATTTGGAATAAAGACTAAAATTTTACTAGTATGAAAAAATATATAGAATATTTCATTATAGCGTTTATAATATTTTTAATAATATATTATGGAAGAGGCTGATAATATAAGAGAAAACAGGAGTTGTTATAAAAATATTAATACTGCATATCATTAGTATACTTAAGCCCATATGATAGTTGGAATTGTTGGAGATGTCGAACGAGCGGTGGGATGGGAACGTCATTTACGTCCACATAACATTGTACGACAAGTCGTATTAGCACCCCATATACATGACTTAAATAGGGTCGATGCATGTTTTATCTTGGACACAACCTCCAATCGTACAGAGCATCTACTCGACGCCCTTAAGGAAGGTATCCCCTGCTTTTTTATCAGCGATTTCATTATTTCATCAAAAGAACTAGAGCGTATTCACCGAACTAGTAAAGAAGCGGGTGTTGAGGTTCAACTAGCTCATTGGCCTACACTTTCCCCCTCGACCCAATGGATGAAAGACAAGATCAGCAAACCTCAATTTATACAAATTCATAGGAACCTAAATAGGTCCAAAATAGCTCACTCTAGCCGAACTTTTATAAATGCCTGGGCCGATGAATTAGCTTTATGCTTAAAATGGATAGATAGTGGAATACATCTGATTGAAGTGAAACAGAGTCACTTATTACCCGACCAACCACAAGCTATTCACCTACTTATACGTTTCGACAGTGGTGCATCTGCTTCCATTCAAATACAGGTTAGTTCAACCCTTGAGCAACATAGTAGATACATAGCTGCAAATAAATCCTTCATAGAATGTTTGGTGTCTAAACAAGAACTCAAGTATAGTTTTTTAGACACCCAGGAAAGACTTTCATTTGAATCAAAAAAATTTGATTCAACTAAAACAGCGGAAAAATCAGCCCTTCATTTTTTAAAGAATGTTCAATTAAAAAGAGAGGTAGTTTATTCTTCCTATGATGCTCTCCGCTTTTCAATTAATTTAGAAAAAATTAAATCAAAACTACTATAGATTAAATTGAATAAATCTTTTCAATTAATTCTATATAGCTTTTAGAAACAACTTGGCGTTTTACACTCATTTTTGGGGTTAATTCACCTCGCTTTATAGATAAAGGTTCTGGTAAGAATTGATATTTTTTGATTTGCTCCCAAGGTGGAAGATTCTCGTTAACTTTATCCACTTCCTGCTGTATTGTAGTCAATACCAGGGGATCCTGCTCAAGATTGCTCAAATCTACTTGATTTTTTTTCTGATTTAAATGCTCTTGAATTCTAGCAAAATCTGGGTATAATAAAGCACTACAAAACTTACGTTCTATTCCAACTACAACCGCTTGGTCAATGTATGGACTTTTAGTTAAACTATTTTCTATCGGTTGTGGAGCCACATATTTCCCAGTAGAGAGCTTAAATAAGTCCTTCTTTCTATCAGTAATAAAGAGCCAGCCATCGGGGTCCAAATACCCAATATCTCCTGTACAGAACCATCCATCTTCGGTCAGAACTTCTTTTGTCCAATCCGGTTTACCAAAATAACCCTGCATTATATTGGGTCCTATTGCTTGTACTTCACCATCTTTCGCAATACGGATATTAACTCCTGCAATAGGTAAACCGGCTGATCCGATACGTATTTTCTCTGGCAAACTCGTGGTCAGAATGGGAGAGGTTTCCGTAAGTCCATATCCAATAAGACATTTAATCCCAATCCCATTAAAAAATCTCATAATAGTAGGGTGAAGAGCGGCACCTGCAGATATGGTTCCTTCAATCTTTCCACCCAAACCTTCTCTAATTTTTTTATACACTAAGGTATCAGCAATAGTCCATTTAATTTTTTCAAAGCCGTTCAAAGGTAATTCTGGATCAGAATACTCCGCCATTTTTAAAGCCCAATAATAAAGTTGCTTCTTTGCACCTGATAATTCCTGTCCCTTCGATTTCAGACCTGTATGAATTTTTTCGAGTAACCGAGGTACCGTAGCAAAAAAGATGGGCTGAATCTGCTGCAAATCCTCTTTAATTGCCGCTAGATCATCCACATAATATATAGTCGCTCCAGCACCAGTATATAAGTAAGCTCCAATTCTTTCGATCATATGAGCTAGTGGTAGATAGGACAATACAGCATGTGAATCATTTGTGGTAGTAAATGGTAGTCTTTCCAATGATGAAAGAGTATTAGAAACAAGATTATGATGGCTCAACATTACCCCTTTTGGAACACCTGTTGTGCCAGAGGTATAATTTATATTGGCCAAATCTTGAGCAGTAATGCTGGAACGTATGGACTCAAACAATTCAGGTCTTTCTTCGTATATTTTTTTACCTAGCTTAAGAAGTGAATCAAAACTCATATATTGCTCTATATCATCATTTTTAAGCCCCTCTTCCATAAATATAATTTTTTTAAGAGTAGAGACTTCTGATAATTGTTCTGAGAGCCCTTCAAACATTTCTTTGGTAGAGACAAAATGCACTACGGTTTTCGAATCATTCAAAATATATACGATTTGATCAGTAGGCTGGGTAGTATAAATGGCAACATTAACTGCTCCAATGGATAGTATAGCTTGATCACAAACTACCCATTGTGAACTATTTGGTGAATGGATAGAAACCGCATCACCTTTCTTAACTCCAAGAGAATGTAATCCAAGGGATAAATATCGTATCTGTTGTTTTAACTCTTGAACACTCAATGAGGTCCAATTACCTTCTCTTTTGGTAGCACATGCTATTCCTGATACATTTTTTTCAAGATTTTGCTCAAAAAGTACCGGCACAGTAGTTGCTGACATATTCATATCGCTGACATTTAATTCAGTTGTTAAACTATCCTTAGGTGTATTCTTAGATACTGTAACTAAATCAGAAGACTTATAATATTGACTTCTTTTACACAAAAGTATCATTATTCATTAATAAGGCAAAAATATACAATAAATAATGCTTATCCCTATATTTCAACAAAAGAAAACAAACAATAACTATCTAAACTATCATCCGATGTACATAGAACCTGGCTTAGAAGAACTTGTGGAGAATCTACTTGGTTCGGTGAAACCAAATATGGCAACGATGATGGGCATCGAATTTTCAAAACTTACTAAAGATGAGTGTATTGCTAGCATGCCTGTGAATGAGTCAACAGTACAACCCTTTCGTGTACTTCATGGGGGTGCTTCTGTTGCTCTAGCCGAAACTCTAGCATCTGTAGGTGCGTGGTTACATTTACCTAAGGACAAAACAGCAGTAGGAGTCGAAATCAACGCTAATCATCATCGCCCTGTTATGGAAGGTGGAAAAGTATCGGCTGTAGCTACTCCCCTTCAAGTTGGACGAAGTATGCAGGTTTGGGAAATCAAGATAACCGATCAAAAAAAGCGACTTATTTGCACATCGCGCTGTACTATTGCTATTATTGATCGTCCCAAATAAGGTGTTTCGGAAAAACACCTAAACCATTAAGTTGGCTTAATTGCACAACGCCCTCATAAAAACTAAGACCTTCAAAGGGATCGTTTGCCAGCAAGAAATGACCATCTAAGTCTACCCAATCAGCGAGTGGAGCTAATTGAGTGGCAGCTGCGATACCACATGAGCTTTCAGTCATACAACCAATCATCACTTTCAGTCCAAGTGATTTAGCTATCTTGGCCATGAGGTAACCCTCTCTAATACCCGTACATTTCATAAGCTTAATATTAACCCCATGAAAATAATTTTTCAATTCGAACAGGTCGGTAAGGCGTTGTACTGATTCATCAGCAATAGTAGGTAGAGGTGAATGCTGGCTAAGCCATTCCATATCCATGGTACTTTCTTTTGACATGGGCTGTTCTACGTACACAATACCGCGTTCCTTGAGCCAATATATCTCTTCAAGGGCCTTCTCCTTTTCTGTCCATCCTTGATTTACATCAACACTTATTGGCTTATCTGTATAGCTACGAATCAAATCAATCATTTGACGATCATGGCCTCCTCCTAATTTTACCTTTATTAATCCAAAAGGATCGGTATTTGGGAGTAAAGTATGCACCTCTTCCAAAGGTTGTATTCCAATCGTATATGAAGTCTGTGGTGCATTCGCGGGATTAAGCCCAAAAAGCTGATGTACTGGGATCCCCAAACGCTTGGCGTGTAAATCATGCAAAGCTATATCGATCGCAGCTTTTGCAGATGGATTACCTAATCTATGTGATTGAACATAACCCAATACCTTCTCCAAATCACTTGGATCAGTTACCCAGGAAAAATCTAGACTAGAATAGAATGACTCTGCTGTTTGTGCAGATTCACCAAGATAAGGTGGCATAGCCGCTTCTCCATAGCCAACATGATTTCCCCATTGAAGCTGAACGAAACTTATTGGGGTGTGAGTGCGTGAGCTGTACGCTATAGTAAAGGTTTGCGCTAGAGGCAGGTGATGAGATTGAAAGCGAAGCTTAAGTTCTGCCATAAAATAACTAAATTTAATGCGGAGAGGGAGGGATTCGAACCCTCGTTACGTGTTTCCACATAAACTCCCTTAGCAGGGGAGCGCTTTCAGCCACTCAGCCACCTCTCCAGCGGATGCAATGCATTTTAAAGGACTAAAAATATACGGCAGTTCAAGCCCGCACGCAATGAGAACCGTGGTTATTTTTTATTTTCTAGAATATAAATTTGCCCTAGGTTTCTACCCTGCTGGGCATAATCAAGCCCGTAGCCTAATACAAATGCATTGGGGATCTCAAAACCCACATAATCCAGCGATACAGGATGTACCGTGGCCTCTTTTTTGTGTAAGAGGGTGATAACGGCCACTGAAGCAGGCTTATGTACCTTCATTTGATCGAGCATATAATTCATTGAAAGGCCAGTATCAACAATATCCTCCACCAGAATAATGTGACGTCCTTCTAGTCTAGCATCCACTTTTTTAAGGGTTATAACATTACCTGAAGAGACTTTTTGGTCGCCATAGCTACTCAATTTCACGAAGTCTACCTCACATGGTATTTGAACATGACGCATGAGGTCGGCAAGAAAGATAAAAGATCCATTGAGAACCCCAATAAAAATTGGATTTAAATCCTTGTAATCTTTATCCAACTGCTTTCCCATAAGAGAAATGCGAGCGTCAATTTGCTCCCGACTAATAAATGGGACAAAACGCTCATCTTTTATAACGATACTTTCCGGGATAAACATAGGCAATGGTATTTTATCAAGACTCCTGTGATTCAATTCTTAAGATTTGTTGCGTCTCTTGGGTACACTTATAATCTTCTGATGGAGATCCTATAGGTTTTGTTTCGTTAGTATTTTGAGGGGGATATAGTACAGCAATTATTTTATTGTTGCCATCTTCAATGACTAAATAGCGTGATTTTACATATCTAGGCACTTTTCGGTTCACTAAAAAATCAGATATTTTCATATGTCCTTTCATCCCCAATGGCCTGAAACGATCCCCAGGCACCCAAGCACGGAGCTTTAAGGGCCATTGGACCGCTTGCACATCAACACATAGCTCATTTCGATTCGATAGATCTCCCATCTCTTGATCGAAAACTTCCAGTCTCAAGCTGTACTCGGCATGGGCTAAAGGCAAGGAATCTTGGTCAAATTCAAGCATGGGTTCATGCTCCTTGGGCTTGCTAAACTCCTCTAAGGATGCAATCCTCAAGTATTCTCGATCGGTATAGACCACCAATGTATCAGAAATCGAAACCATCGATCCCGTTTCCGCTTCCAAAAGTTGTACAATGTGAACCAACATACCTGCCGAAAGATGTTCGCCCACGTGATAGCTAGGATGAGCTTCAATAAAAGCTTTTATCACATCTTGCTGCATCATCTTTGGACACATCTTCAAATCAGGGATAGAAATGAATTGATTATCTTCTTTTTTTCGGGTTGAAGAGTACTGCGCCAACCAGTGATCTCGATACTGATCAAGAAGGTCTGCATAGGCTTGCATACCTAATATATTCCTTTCCCAGCCTGGAAAATGTGCATCTAATTCCGGCTTCCAACGATTGCGTATCCAATTTCTATTGTACTTGTTTTCCTTATTGGAGGTGTCTTCACGAAATGGAACGGCTTTTGAAGAGGCATAGGCCGCAATTTCCTGTTTACTAATGCTTAGCCATGGACGAAACAGAAAACGCTGCGCATCCCAGTTTTTCATTCCATTCCAGGTGTGTGGGGAACTCGAACGAAAAATCTTCTGTACTAGGGTTTCGACCTGATCGTCCATATGGTGAGCTAAGACAACAGCATCACAATGCTCCTCTATTCGCAAAGCCTCAAAATACTCGTAGCGCAATTTACGAGCCCATGCTTGTAGATTGCCCGCCTCTTCTGAGTAATTAACTGAGAAACAGGCGGCTTCAAAGCCATAAAATTCACTTATATGCTCGACCAATTCTTGATCTGCATCACTGTCTTGTCCTCGAAGGCCATAATTAAGATGGACCACGAACACCTGTTGATCCAAGTCCTTTAAGGCCGTTAGTAAGGCCATGGAATCCAGTCCACCACTTACCCCTAGTAATAGTTTACTAGTCCATAAATCATGGTTTTTAAGGCTTATTTCAAGTTTTTCTACCAGCTGAATAGTAGAGTCTTTATTCGGTCTGAATTCGGATTTGCTCATACGTAAAAGTATTGACTTCCATCTCCTTATCCAAGACTTGCAACAACCCACGAGCGTCCACTCCCAAACATTTTACCGATTCTCCCTCAGAGCTGGGATTACCCAATCGAATAAGTTTAACCCACCTTCCATAACCCATAAGATATGTGTTAACTTGGCGAGCAAGGCTTGCTGGATCGTGTTCCCATAGCTCATAAAACCGCCTAAAATGCAGTAAAAAATCCACTAATAACTGCGTTTTTGACCAAGTCTCTACTGCGGATGTGTGATGCTTATTTTTTCGAGTTTGTGGTTCGTCTCTCGCGGTTGGCTCATCGGTTAACTCTGTACTTTGATTCAAAAAACGTCTTAGGTTTTGTCTTTTTAAGGACTGTTCTTGAGATCTTCCTTGAAGCGCTAAAGAAGTAGCCACTTCGCTGAGTTCCGTAGGGAAATTTAGCTCATTAACGTTCCAACCTATACCTAAGATGGTTGATTGATGTCGGCTTCCTTGATAGGTATTCTCTGTTAAAACACCGGCTAATTTCTTGTTGTTAATCAATACGTCATTAGGCCATTTAATCGAAAGACCGCTCAAACCAGCTGCTTGTAACACAGTAAGAACACTTAAGGTAGGGATGAAGGTGAGTAGATTTAGAGATTCGTCTCTACTAGGCTGCAAATAGATACTTAGATGTAAATTGTGCGAGCTCGTACTAAACCAATGTTTTTGAGCTTGCCCCCTACCCTTTAGCTGCTCATGTGCAAGTACTATGCTGCCATGATGGAGTTCATGGGCATGAATCTTAGCATAGCTATTGGTAGAGTCAATCTTGTCTAATTCGACAAGATGACTCCCTAACCAATCTGTTTTAAGAAATGCTTTTAATGCTTTTGTTTGAATCAAATGAATTTATTTTCTATGATTACAACCGAATTCTCGGTGCCAAAATCATTAGGAATATACTCATCTGCCGCATAATCATTTTCCCAAACCTGATCGTCGATTAAATACTTAAATCGGTAGGTACTATCTGCTTTTAAGCGGTATGGAAATGCTTCCTAAAAGCCTTATAGACCTCATTTCGATCTCTAGCCGTACAGGCATCGTTGGCAAATGCTTCAAAGGTGCTCATCTCAAATTCGCGTATCCAACCTTTTACCTTCAAAAAGGAAGATGGCTTCATACTCAGCTCTCGTAGACCTAAACCAATCAAGCCGCTTACTCCTAATAAGTCACTAGCTAGTTCACCACAGACCGAGACCTCAATACCATGGGTTTTTGCAGCCGTCACGATATCTCGAATCAGTAACCAGATTGCTGGATGATCATGTTGAAACAACCCCCCTACCTGATCATTAGTCCGATCCACAGCTAAGGTATATTGAGTTAGGTCATTGGTTCCAATACTAAAAAAATCAGCTTCTTTAGCAAAGGCATCTGCCATGATAGCAACGGCCGGCACTTCAACCATAATACCGATAGGTATATTGTTGTCTATTGGGTGCCCATACCGGGCTAATTCATTTTGTACCTTCTCAACTTCTTCTTTTAAACTAGAAATTTCATCGACGTTGGTCACCATGGGTGCTAGAATTTTGATTCTAGATGGATAGTCACCGGCACACTTTAAAATTGACCTGAGTTGGCTGTGTAGCATATCGTGCTCGTCTAACAACATTCGAATACCTCTCCAACCAAGAAATGGGTTCGATTCATTTGGAGTAAGTACGTGAATTTTATCTCCACCTACATCAAACAACCGAATAACTACAGGACCCGTACTATCTTCTAACAGTCTCCGATAATAGACATCTTGTTCTTTTTCACTTTTATGGGTTATGCCGCCATATAATAGTGCCTCCGTGCGAACCAATCCGATCCCTTCGGCTCTAATCTTGGTGGCTAAATCCAATTCCTGGATAAATTCAATATTGGCATGAAGACTAACTCTGTTTCCGTCTTTGGTTTGTCCTGGGGAGGTCGAGGGTTTAATTCTCTGCCTTTTCTTTTTAGCTACTTCAATGATGTATTGGTATTGCTGTATCGTTGGTTCATCCGGATTGGTAATAAATAAACCTTCTGCTCCATCTATAATTCCTACCCCATCTAAGGTATGATAATCCAAAAATCTACCCACTTGAACCAAACAAGGAATCTCTAAGGATTGCGCAACGATAGCCGCATGCGCCGTAAGCCCTCCCTTTTCAAGTATAATACCCTTTATGTTCGAATCTACTAAGGATACCACATCTGTAGGAGACAATTCCTTGGCTACTACAATTGAGCCTATTGGAACTTGTTTTTTAGATGATTCTCCAATTACCCACTCTACTAAACGTTCTCTGATAGTAACCAAATCAATAATGCGCTGCTTGAACATATTCGACGCACTATCTCTGAGTCGTTCAATGTATTTACTGTATGTGTGGTGAACAGCAATGGCGGCACTGTGCTGTTCTTTCTTAATTTGAGATACAATTTCTTCTTTTATCTGCTCATCTTGAAGTATGAGCGCTTGTGCTTGAATTATTTCAGACGCCGTCCCTCTTAATTTTTTTAGCAAGGTCTGCAATTCGAGCTCGTACTCCTGAGCAGCACTTATATAGCGAGCTACCTCAATATGAATCTGATCATCAGATATGTTTGCACGATCAAGATCAGGGGAATGGCTATGGATGATATGAATGGGACCAACCGCTGAACCTTCTGAAGCTGTAAGTCCTTCATATTTATTCATCCTTCATTCCGAATTTATCCTCTATAAGTTGCTCAATGGCAGCTAGACATTCTTTTTCATCTGAACCATCTACCTCAAGCTCCATTTCAGCTCCGCATTCAGCCGCTAAGGTCATGACCCCTAAAATACTTTTTCCGTTCACTCTATATCCGTACATATGGATGAAGAAATCCGAGGAAAAGCTGCTTGCTAGTTTAACCAAGGCAGCTGAAGGACGAGCATGAAGTCCTGAAGAGTTTTTTATGGTGACCTCTTTTCTAATCATAACCGGAATATAGCATAATAGAGTAAATAAACTACATGAAAGTATGCGACTCAATAATTTAGACCCTCTAAAAAAGAAGCAGATTAAATAAAATTCAAGCTCAACCTTTTGGCTATTCTTTTGTACCTTAAAAGGTCTGTAAACATTTTTAAACCATTAACTCGTGAGTTTTTAGCTCATGTTAACGAGTTCATCACATTAACATTGTTACCTATGTCTGTAAGTAAAGAGGAAGTTCATTACGTAGCTGGTCTGGCCAAACTTCATCTTAGTGAAGAAGAAGTAGATATACTTTCAAGAGATATGAATAGCATCTTAAGCTATATGGAACTTCTCAATAAGTTAGACACCTCTGATGTTGAGCCACTTGAGCATGTTATCACCCTTGGGACAGAGTACCGAAAAGATGCCGCCCAAAAAGCACTCGATCATGAAAAAGCCTTACAAAATGCTCCAGATGCCGACTCAGATTTCTTCCGCGTACCAAAAGTTATTGAATAAAGAATGATGTCTTCTACCCGTAATCAGCACATAGTTGCCCTAGCTCTTCTTTTTTTCATCCCACTTGTACTTTTCTTTCATTCAACCATTGGTGGCAAGGAGATGCAACGGCACGACATTACACAGTGGAGAGCGGGTGCCGAGTCCATCATTGAATATCGTGAGACCTTTGATGAAGAACCTCTATGGTCCAAAAATATGTTTGGTGGCATGCCTTCTTTTGTTATTTCAACCGCCCGTCAGGTACCTCACTTAGATACTCTAGTAAAACCCTTATTTAGCAAATGGTACCCAGCCTTCGAATATTGGGTCTTATTAGTTGGAATGTATGTGTTCTTGGTTCTTATGGGCTTTCGACCATGGATTGCTATAACTGGAAGTGTAATCTATGGGTTAACGACCTACTTCCCGATCATTATTATGGCAGGTCATACTTCAAAATTCTTTGCGCTAGCCTTGGCTCCTTGGATGTTGGTAGGTTATTGGCTCATTACGCGGCGAAAAAGGTTTTGGTTAGGTCTATTGGTTTTTTCCATCGCAGTAAACCTTGAATTTCGAGCTGGTCATCCTCAGATAAGCTATTACTTTTTGTTTGTTCTGTTATTTGTCTGGTTGTTTGATCTCTATACAGGAATAAAAGATGGATATTCAAAAAAATGGGGACTACTCACCACTGTCTTACTGATTGGTGGTATTATTGGAATAGCTGGAAATGCCGAAAAATTATTACCTCTTCAGGAATATGCTCAATACAGTATCCGTGGGGGATCAGACATTAGCGAAACCTCAGGTCTGGACCAATCCTATGCGTTTGCATGGTCACAAGGCATCAAAGAAAGTATAACCCTCATTCTACCCAATGCCTTTGGCGGAGCTTCTCCAGATTATTGGGGACCCAAGTCGGTAACCAGTGGACCACATTATCTAGGCTTTTTAGTACTTCCTTTGATGATTTTAGGCTTATTTAGACGTAAATCTAACCTGCCATTTGCCTTCCTATTGGTTGGGGTGCTTGCCCTCTTATTTTCTTGGGGTGAGAATATGCTTCTTCTCAATAACCTAGCCTTCAAAATGATACCCTTTTTCAATAAATTCAGGGCACCTGAGACCTGGCTGGTAATCACCTCTTTTAGTTCGGCGGTATTAGTGGCTTATGGCTTAGACAGCTTACCTGAGTATAAACCAGAGAAATTTCAATGGACTTCTATCCGAACACCTCTCCTGATTATTGCGGGGGTATTTACCTTCAGCTTTGTCATATACTCCAGTCTTGAGTATTCCAATCCGCGTGAAACTACTCAAATCGCCAATCAAATTGCTGCTCAGAATCAGGTGAATCTTTCTAATCCTCAAGTTAGAAGCCAAGCCAATTCATTTATACAAAAACGATTAGTTCCCCAAAGGGAAGAACTAGCTCGGGACGAATTTATACGTTATGGAATACTCACCTTCTTATTGATAGCAATCCTTTACCTTTATCTGAGCGGGAAAATATCTTATACCATAGTACTACTGGCTTTGTTCGCTCTTCAGAGTTTTGACTTACTCCAAGTTGGTAATCGATTTATACCCGATTCTGGTTTTACCCGATTAAATCCGTATGATGGTGCTTTTCTAGAACGGCAGGCGAGGCCCCTTGACCGTTACATTCAAGAAAACATATTTGATGAATCAGGAATTTACGAATATCGAGTACTACCCTTGTTGGATAATCCCTTCAGCAACGCCATACCCTCTTATTTTTATCCGAGTATTGGCGGATACAGCGGTGCAAAACTGAGTCTTTTTCAGGATGTCTTTATGTCTGAAAATACCGCGCTTTTCGACGGACCCTTTGGAATAAATTTAGATCTATTGGCCCTATTCAATACCAAATATATTACCTATGGGGGGGCACTGAATTTACCTGGAGTTAAACTAGCTTATTCATCGGAACAAGGTAACGTATATGAGCTCGAAAATGTATTACCAAAAGCATTTTTTGTGGATTCTATACGAGTGGTACCCGATGGCCCAAGTGCGTTTGAATATTTAAAAAATCCTGGAAGAATAGATTTTTCAACCACAGCTCTGGTAGAAGATTCTCATGGGGAAGCGCTGGCTCAGCCCCTGGCTGATTCCGCTTCTTCCTTGACCATAACCCACTATACAGGAGCCGAATTAGAAGCCAGACTTCAGAGAAGTGAAGCAGGTTTTTTAGTAATCAATGAAATCTACTACCCAGCCGGTTGGAAGGCCTTCTTAAATGATGAAAAAGTACCAATCCATAGAACTAATTATTTTCTTCGAGGAATTCAAATACCTCCTGGAGAACATACCTTAACACTCGATTTTCGTCCAGACTCTTTCACCAGAGGCATTCAACTTTCTTGGATGGCTCTAGCCATTCAAATACTCATTGGATTATGGGTGGGTATTAGCTGGTTTCGAACGAAATCCTAAGCAATGAAATCGAAACCAAAGGTATTGTTCGTTACATACTATTGGTATCCTTTCGCAGGTGTAGGAAGTTACCGAGTGTCTAGATTTGTGAAGTACTTGCAAAAAATGGGTTGGGAAGTGGTTATTCTAACCGCTCAAAAGGCTTCTTCTTCACAACTTAGCGAACCGGATCATCCGCTTTTGGATGCACTCAAGGTTTACAGAACACCCATCATTGAGCCCACACAGTGGCTAAGCCCTAGAACGCATAAAGCAAAAAAGAGCCAAAGTATCACGCATAATCCAGGAATATTTTATTCTAAAAATAAGACCCTTATTTC
>PCAT01000032.1 GCA_002730655.1 Balneola sp. | reverse complement strand
GCTACTCCTCGAGGTGCTATTGACTTCGATCTTGACGGTAGCAACGAAGTAGTTGCTAATGCGAATGATTTCAATGCGTTTATGACTCATGTAGATACAGCAATTGGAAGATTAAATGGCTACGTGAATCAATTAGGGATTGATCAACGATCATTAGCTGGTAAGGAAGTAAACCTGACTGAGGCGATTACGGCTAATAATGCCGCGAAGAGTAGAATTATGGATGTTGACTTTGCTAAAGAACAGTCAAACTCTGTAAGACTACAGATCCTACAGCAAACAGCGACTGCAGCTCTATCACAAGCTAACATGGGTCCGCAAGCTGTATTAGGGTTCCTCGGACAGTAAACGGAAAATTAGCGACTTAACCACTCGGGTTAAGTCGCTAATATATACTAGATGATTAGTTGGACAATTATAGTCCAAATAAAAAATTAAAGCTGTGTACTAAGAAATAGATATTTAGTATAGGCGAGTTGGAGAGTGAAGTCAGAAGGATTGCTAAAGAATGACTTCCACGGAATTACATAAACAAGAGTCTAGAAGTAAGTTGAGTACAATTTTTACTAGACAAAAATCAAAAAGGTAGAATATGATACAATCATATCCCATTTTGAAATGGAACAACACTTAGTTCTTTGATTTTATTGAATGATATATAAGGTTCTTTTAATCCTTGACCCGATCTTCCATTTAATGGGGGGTCGGGTTTTTTTATATTTACAATATTATATGTACTTATGAATATTATTAGTTAGCTTTAAATATGGATATTGGTGGAATACAAAATAAACTTGTTGAAATGGAAGCGAAACTTGCTCTTGATAGAGTAAATAAGCTCCGTTCACAAACGCTTCTTAGGCTGTCTACTGGCAAAAGAGTTAACTCAGTTTCAGATGATCCAGTAGATTTTTCGATAGCTTCCAAGCTTAAAGCAAAAATTGCTGGTTTAACTCAGGCTTTGGATAATGTAGCAGAGGGTTTGACCATATTTGGTCTTGTTGAGGGTGCTTACGAAAATATCATGGACAATCTTATCGAAATAAAAAGTCTTGCAACCCAAGCGTCTAATGCAGTTCTTAGCAGTACAGCCAGGCAAAATATAGGGGATCAAATCGAACAACTAGGGTCCGATATTAATGATCTCGCTAAAAGTACAACTTATAATAGTGTCTCATTACTAGATGGGACAAATCTGACAGGCAATCTTTCTTACACGTTTCAAGTGGGTGATGGTACTACCGATATTAATACGGTTAACTTACCAGCAGTGAGCACCGGACAATTATTTAATGATGGAAGTGCTGGTACGCTCCAAACAAATATTACTATTTCGGCGGTTAATAATGGTTCGGATCCGAAAGTGAGAGGAGAATTGACTATTGCAACAAGTGCTACAGCTGCAAATTTTAGCAGCTTGATCACAAACATAGACTCTGCAATAACAGAGTTAAATGGATATATGAATAATCTAGGTATTGTACAAAACACATTCTCTACTAAGCAATCAAGTTTACTTCAATCAATCAATGTTCATTCCGCGGTCAGATCTAATGCAATAGATGCTGATTTAGCAAAAGAGCAAAGTGAAAATGTGCGACTACAGATTCTTCAAAAAACTGCTTTGGCAGCTTTAGCTCAAGCAAATTTACAACCTGGTGTAATATTAAGTCTCTTAAAGTAAAATCTTCTATACGTTTGATATAGAAGTATTTAAACACTAAACAGCTTATTTTATTAAAAAACCCTGTATCACATTAAGTTAGCAATACAGGGTTAAGTACCGCGGGCCGGGCTCGAACCGGCACGGCCATTTAAATAGCCATTGGATTTTAAGTCCAACGTGTCTACCAATTCCACCACCGCGGCAAGGGCATAAATATATGATATCTAGAAAAAATTACCTAGTAGTTTGCTAAAATTGTAATAAAAGCCTTTTTGCTTGTTTATATTGATTATAATTGGAATAAGTTATGTTTGTGACATAGAATTAAACTTTTAATTACAAAGTCTCCATAAATGCGAAAATTCTGGATAAGTGGGTTAATTTGTCTCACTATATATATATTAAATTTTACTAAAGGATTTGCTCAGTTTGAGATAGGCGTATCTTATGAGCTTAGAGAGGAAACACCACAACATGGATTCGGTTTAAAAGTAGAGAAAGGGTTATTACCTAATATTCCAATTATCCATATTGGAATGAGAGCTCATTTCAGTCATTTTTCGGAGGATAATAAATTAACCCGATCAGGAATTACATTTTCTGAAGAAGTGATAAACTATGATATTGGTGTTACTGCTATAGCTGGAGTCAACATTGGATTGATTGAGCCTTATGCTGGCATGGGTATCGGTTCAGAAGAAATTAATATTACACCTAACTTGATTTCAGGGTTAATAGATCAAAGTAATCCTATGTTGGTAAGTATATTGAGCCAAAAGACGGAAAATAATTTGTATTGGAATGCCTTAGTAGGAGCGAAAATTAGTGTTTTACCTATTTTGAAGCCTTTTATTGAGTACAGGTATACTGATAGTAGACTCGGGAAGCCTAGAATTGAACAGATTAGTTCTCAAGTGGGCCGAATTATTTTTGGTCTTGCAATTAAATTTTAAGTCTCTTGTTCTTATGTCTATTGAATCTATTCAAAAATATAATTTAGAGAGCTATAAACTTCGAAAACCACAGAAAGAAGACCTTGCTCAATTATTAAAAGCTTGCCAAAAAAATTTATCAGAGCAAGATAAAGAGCGTATAACTAAAGCATTTAAGTTGTGTTATCTCTCCCATAAAAGAGTTAAAAGAGCTTCGGGTGAGCCTTATTACTACCATCCAGTAGAGGTAGCTAAGATTGTTGCAAAGAAAATAAATATGGATGTGACCTCTGTAGTAGCCGCTCTTTTACATGATACAATCGAAGATACTAATGTAGAGGTTGAGGATATTGAATATTGGTTTGGGAATGAAGTAGCCAACTTGATAAATGGAGTTACCAAAATTTCTGGCGTATTTGAAACTCGTGATGCTAAACAAGCTGAAACATTTATGAAACTTATGTTAAGTATGGTCGAGGATATGCGCGTAATATTAATCAAATTTGCAGATCGTCTACACAATATGAGGACCATTCAATACTTAGTTAGAGAGAAACAAATACAGATTTCCTCAGAAACAATGGACCTATACGCTCCACTTGCACATAGATTTGGTTTATTTGCCATAAAGAATGAACTAGAAGATTTATGTTTTAAAACAATAGACCCAGTTTCATTTAGATTTGTTGCAAGGAAATTACGCGAAAAAAAGGAAGATAGGGAGACATTTATAGACGAATTAATGATGCCCGTTGGACGAGAACTCGCAAAATTAAGATTAAAATTTGAAATAAAAGGTAGACCTAAGCATATCTATTCTATTTATCGAAAGATGCAACGACAACAAAAACCATTCGAAGAAATTTATGATTTATTTGCAATACGAATAATCTTAGATGAGCCTCATACAAAAGAAGATTGTTGGAGGGTATATTCAACTATTACAGATTCCTATACACCAATTCCAGAGCGATTTAGAGATTTTATATCAGTTCCAAAAGTAAATGGATATCAATCACTTCATACTACTGTAATAACGAATAAAGGCAAGAAGGTAGAGTTTCAGATTAGAACCAAAAAAATGGATATAATAGCAGAGGAAGGGTTAGCTGCTCATTGGAAGTATAAAGAAGGAAATCAAGATGGTTCAAAAACTTTAGATCGATTAGTTTCGTGGGTTCGTGAGGCACTGGAAAACCCAATGCCTGATTCTTCAAGTGATTTTGTAAAAGATTTTCAACTTAATCTTTACCAAGAAGAAATTTATGTCTTTACACCCAAAGGCGAACTTCGAACCCTTCCTTTTAACGCTACACCAATCGATTTTGCCTTTGAAATTCACTCTGAAGTGGGTGAGAGAGCAATTGCCGCAAAGGTTAATGATAAAATGGTACCGTTGCGTCATAAATTGCGTAATGGTGATCAAGTTGAAATTATAACAGGATCTAAAATTAATCTGAATCCAGATTGGATGGATGACGTTGTTACACATAAAGCCAAGTCAAGGATTCGCCAATTTATAAAACAGAAAAAGCGTAAAGTAGCGGATATAGGTCGTGAAATCTGGGAAAAGCGTTGCGCTAAAGCTAAGATGGAAATTACGGATCAAGAACTAACAAGGGTAGTTCGTAAATTCAAATATGAATCTACTCAAGGGCTATTTTTTGATCTTGGTTCGGGTTCTATTGAGTTAACACAAGTCTTTAAGGAGGCTAAGAAATTTAAGTCGACCGGTAAAATAGATGCCGAAGAGGATCATATTCAGGATTTGCAAGACAGTTTATCTGAAAAGGTCTATCAAAAATACTTTGATGCAGCTAGGTCCTATGGTCAAGGAAATGCACTTATTTTAAATGGCGATATTAGCCATGTTAAATATAACTATGCCAATTGTTGCTCTCCTATACCTGGCGACGAAGTATTAGGCTTTATTTCTCGAAATGGTGATGTCAAAATCCATCGGTCTATGTGCAATAATGCCCAGCATCTGCTTAAAAATGAAAGCGACCGGATAATAGATGTTAAATGGGCTAAATCCATTGATTCCACCTTCTTAGGAGCTATACGTGTTATTGGTGAAGATCGTGTAGGTATGATAAACGATATTACCGATATTCTTTCAAAGTCTTTATCAACCAACATGAAAAGCATAAATGTTTCTTCTGATGAAGGTATGTTTGAAGGTATAATTACCTTGTATGTGGATGGAATAGCCCATCTAGATAAAATAATGAAGCGTCTTGAAAAATTACAAGGTGTAAAAAATGTACTTAGATACGAATAGTTGTTAGCTATTGGTTTATTTGTTCATTAATTTTTAAACTGTATTTATAAGAATATCAATTTGTTAAGGCTTAAATGCATTGCCAGTTCGAATATTTAGAATGGCACAAGAATAAAATAAATTTAACCCACACTCTGTCGAGTAAACATCAGAGGACAATATTATGATGACCTATACAAAACGTGATATAGTACGAAGAGTAGCAGAAGCTAATAAAGATCCTATGATTAAAGTTGAGCCATGGGTAGATTCTGTAATCGTTGCACTTCGAGAGATTATGATGTCAGCCGACACCGAATGTCGTATCGAAATTAGAGATTTTGGTGTCTTCGAGGTAAAAGAAACAAAGGCTAAACCAAAAGCAAGAAACCCTAAAACTAACGAAGTTATCTACGTACCGGCTCATCGTAAAACTCATTTCAAGCCTAGTAAATTACTAAAACAGTTTTTGCGGGAACCCTTAGAAGATGTAAACTCTAAGGATTGAGCACCCATTACTTTAGATATGTAAGTGTTGATATAGGTCAAAAACGAACAGGTCTAGCACACACTGATTTATTGAGAACTATTGCGAGCCCTTTAGAAACAGTGTTCACATCGGATCTAATGCCACATTTGCAAGAGCTCATAGGAACAGGGCAATATAAAGGATTAGTGGTAGGTTGGCCACTTGAAACAAGTGGGAAAGAGGGGGCATCGGTTGAACGAGTCCGTTCGTTTATCCATCAAGTTGAGAAACAATTCCCTAACTTAGAAATTCACAAGGTGGATGAGCGTTATAGCTCTGAAGAAGCCAGTTCCATTATGATTTTGTCCGGTCTTCCTAAAAAGAAACGACAAGAGAAGAAGCGTATAGATCAAGTAGCTGCGGCTATAATTTTACAACGCTTCTTAGATTTTAATAATCATTGAAACTGTGAATAAATGTCAATATTGCCTATAGTTACTTACAATGATCCCATTTTAAGAGAAAAGACACAAGAGGTTGACAGTCGAACGGAGGCTATTGACCGCTTTTTAGAAGATTTGATCGAAACTATGTACTACTCCAATGGATTAGGTTTAGCTGCACCACAAGTAGGTTCATCTCACCGAATATTTGTTTTTGACCCAGACCCTATGTTAGAGGATGACGAGGAAAAATTGGGGCTTATCGTATGCATTAACCCTATGATTATTGAGCAAAGTAGTCAACAGGTTAGTATGGACGAAGGCTGTCTTAGTATTCCAGATGTAAAAGACATGGTTAAAAGAGCCGAAGCTATCACTCTCCAATATTTGGATGAGCATTTTGTGGAACATACTCGCAATTTCTCTGGCTGGTCAGCTAGAATCATATTGCATGAATATGATCATTTAGACGGGATACTTTTTATTGATCATCTTTCTTCATTTAGAAGGCGAATGCATAAATCACAATTGAAAGCTATAGAAGCTGGTGATGCCGAGGCGCCCTATCCAATTAGTCCTAAAGAGCATAGCACATGAAGATCGTATTTATGGGTTCACCTGACTTTGCCTTACCTAGTTTAAAACGAATTATAGAATCTAATCATGAGCTCCTGGCGGTGGTAAGTGGCGAAGACAAAAGAAGGGGCAGGGCTAAGCCTCCTACACCTACACCGGTTAAAGCTTTGGCTGTTGAATATGGCATACCGGTTATTACAACCTCATCTACTCATGATCCTAACTTAATTGATTCACTAAAAAAATTTAAGGCGGATTTATTTGTGGTAGTAGCCTTCAAAGTTTTGCCCCCCTCGGTATTAGATTTACCAAAGATAGGCTCAATTAATGTGCATGCATCTATACTTCCTAAATACCGTGGTGCTGCCCCCATACACTGGGCCGTTGCAAATGGGGAGGAGGAAACGGGATGTACTATATTCTTTCTAGATACTAAGGTTGATACTGGTGCAATACTTTGTTCACTTAAGACCCCCATAGGACCTGCTGAAACAACTGGTGAGTTGTATAATCGATTAAAATATGTTGGAGCTGATGCCTTGAACCAAGCTCTGTCGATAATAGAATCAGGTGATTACCAGTTAGAGCCTCAAAATGATCGGTTAGCCACTCCTGCCCCAAAAGTATTTAGAAAAGACGGGAAACTGGATTTCAACCAACATCTTAGTCCTTTATATAATCAATTTCGAGCCATGACTCCTGTCCCAGGAGCATGGGTAAGTATGGACGGAGTCACCATTAAAATTCATTCAGTTTCCTTACCGTCCAAACAAGTAAGCGCAAAATTATTCCAGAAATACTCAATATTAACAATAAAACCCGGGCAACTAATAATCGAAAACGGTCATTTGTATAGCGCATGTATAGACGGCTTCATCCAGATAAATATGATTCAGTTCCCTTCAAAGAATAAAGTCAAGGTTTCAGATTACCTCAGGAGTAATCAATTAAAAGGGGTTTTAAACGCCTAAATTTTTGTGATATAAAAACGGGATTATTCCTTAGTAAAGTTAAATTCACTGAGCGTAAATGCAATGCCTTCTCGCGGGCGAATAGTCATTGATTTTGGCTCTAAAAAGTATTTTAAATAATCTCGACCACCAGCTTTCGCGTCGGTACCACTCAGATTAAACCCACCAAAGGGTTGGGCACCCACTAAAGCTCCTGTACATTTTCGATTCACATACATATTTCCTACCCGTAAATAGCGTAATGCATAATCAATTTTTGTGGGATCATTTGAAAAGTAAGCTCCTGTAAGACCATATTGTGTGTTATTTGCAATTCTAATGGCATCTTTGGTGTCTTTGGCTTTTATGAATGCGGTTACAGGTCCGAAAATTTCTTCTTGTGCAATAATCGCATCTTCTGTGATATCGGCAAACACTGTTGGCTCAATGTAATAACCTTTATGCTCGGTTTCTGCCTTTTTACCACCGCACATTAAGCGACCTTCTTTCTTCCCTATTTTGATGTAGTGCAAAATTTTATCTACCGCTTTTTGATTAACAACTGGACCTACAGCAAAATTATCCTTTGCGTCACCCACCTGAAGGGCCTTAGTTATTGCGACCACTTTCTCAAGGAGCTCATCATAAACAGATTCTACGGCAATTGTTCGTGAGCCCGCAGAACACTTTTGTCCTTGAAAGCCAAAAGCTCCTTTTACTATCTCTTGTGCTGCTAGGTTTATATTGGCATCAGCGTCAACCACTGTGGCATTTTTACCCCCTAATTCACAGACCATTCGCTTTAAAAAAAGCTGTCCTTCGACTACTTTTGCTGCAATATCAGTTAAATGTAGTCCTACTACTTTTGATCCGGTGAAGGAGATAAATCGTGTTTTTGGACTACGTGCTAAGGTCTCTCCGACTTCAATGTTATCGCCGGTTACAAAATTAAAAACCCCCGCTGGTAGTCCTGCCTCTTCAACAATTTCCGCCATTAAATGCCCCATTTTTGGAGTATCTGGAGCTGGTTTAGCTACCACTGTGTTACCGACAGCTATAGGGGCAATAGCCATACCCACAAATATCGCAAAAGGGAAATTCCAGGGTGAAATACTTACCCCTGCACCTATTGGCATATAAATAGTTTTGTTGTGATCACCCCAGTTTTGGCTTAGTACGGGCATACCTTTATCCATTCGAAGAGCTTCATATGCGTAATATCTAACAAAATCAATAGCTTCAGCGGTGTCAGCATCTGCTTCCATGTAGTTTTTACCAGCCTCACTAATCATCCAGGCATTTATTTCCAAGCGGCGACGTTTCATGATATCAGCGATAGTAAAAAGATAATCTGCACGCTTTTGTGCAGGTACAAATTGCCATTTTTCAAAGGCGTTCCAAGCCGAATCTAAGGCTGACAAAGCTTGTGTTGAGCTGGCTAATTGAAATGTGCCAATGATTTCGCTTAGATTGGAAGGATTAACGCTGTCAAAGGTGCCCGAATCACCCTTAATCCAATGCCCATTGACATAGAGAGAATGCGATTGATCAAACTTAGTTCGAACTTCTCTAATAGCAGCCTGCTGCGCTTTCGCGACAGTAGGGTCTTCAAAATTTAAGTACTCTTCGTTACGATACTGTTCAATAGTCAAGTCAGACATAAAACCTAAAATTTAGATGAATAATTTATGTGGTAATATAGGCAGAAAAGCGCTCCCAGTTCAAAAAGGCTTTAGAGCTAATTATTTTAGCGCAAAATGATTGAAAGAGTGTGGTTTTAATAGTAGTTTATGGTGATTTAAACGTAGTTTAAATAGATATTTTCTGGAGTTTGAGGACAATCATTTTGTTTTCATATTCACTTGATATGTATAGATCTGTGATATCGACATACTATATTTGAATCACGATAACTGATAGTAATATTCATTAAAAAAGGAAATAATCATGTCAAAGATCAAAGTCGGGATTAACGGGTTTGGCCGCATAGGTCGAATGGTCACCCGAGCAATTTTAGCCAAGTATGCCAATCAAATTGAGGTTGTTGGCGTTAACGATTTAACCGACACGGCTACTCTTGCTCACCTATTTAAATATGATTCCTCACAAGGCACATTTAAAGGACAAGTAAAAGCCGACGGTGATCAATTAAATATTGATGGAACTAGCTTCAAGGTTACTGCTGAAAGGGATCCGGTAAATTTGAACTGGGGAGACTTAGGAGTAGATATAGTTGTTGAATCGACTGGTTTTTTTACAGATAAAGACTCAGCAGGAAAGCATTTGAAAGCTGGAGCGAAAAAAGTTATTATTTCTGCGCCAGCAAAAGGAGACATTCAAACCATTGTGTTAGGTGTTAACGACGATAAAATTGAACCAAGTATTGAGATTTATTCAAATGCCTCCTGCACGACTAATTGTTTAGCTCCTATGGCTAAAGTAGTTGATGATAATTTTGGATTGGTTAAAGGTTTCATGACTACTATTCACGCCTATACTGGAGATCAACGTATTTTAGATGCTCCTCATAAAGATATGAGAAGGGCAAGAGCCGCAGCAATTAATATAGTACCAACTTCTACAGGCGCGGCTAGAGCTGTTGGCTTAGTATTGCCTCACCTAAATGGTAAATTAGATGGTGGCGCTATTCGTGTTCCAACTCCAACAGGTTCTTTAACTGATCTTGTTTGTGAAGTAAATAAAGAAACAACGATCGAAGAGGTAAATGCTGCATTTAAAGATGCTTCTGAAAGTTCACTTAGCGGAATCTTAGAGTACACAACTGAACCATTAGTCTCTACAGATATAGTTGGGAATTCTCATTCCAATATTTTTGATAGTGACTTAACAAAAGTTGATGGAAAGCTAGTAAAGGTAATTGGGTGGTACGATAATGAAGCTGGATATTCTATGAGAACAGCAGATTTGATAATTCGAATAATGTAAATAAGTCATAAAGTATACACAATCAACTAAAATTGTGAGCACTTTTTGTATTCAGATAAGCCAGATTCCTCACGGAATTCAGGCCTTTTTTTGTGATGATCAGAGTAGTAAAACAATGTTAGTTAAATGAAATCCGGACTTCCAGGCTTATTTTTCCTTAATTTCAACACTAAAGCTAATATCCGATGCTTTTTCTAGTGCTTTAG
>PCAT01000031.1 GCA_002730655.1 Balneola sp. | reverse complement strand
TCTATTGGAAAGGTGATTTTTAAGTTTCTTCTATCACCTGCAATGACTTTAACCTTCCCTCCTATCCGTTCAACCAGAGAAGCATCGTCCGTTCCAAAGTAGTCCTCTGCAATAGCCTTTTTGTATGCTCTTTCGAGCAATGGCCGCTGAAAGATCTGAGGAGTTTGAGCTTGCCAAATTGCGCTACGTTTAGGTGTTTCTTGTATGAATCCTTTTATGTCGACTCGTTTAATGGTGTCTTTGGCGGGAACAGCAACAATAGCACCACCATGGTCTCTAGCTTCGGAACAACATAACTCAACTAATGAAGTGGTAATAAATGGCCTAACTGCATCATGTACGGCTACCATGTTAACCTGTTCATTAAGAGATTGGAGAGCGTGGTGAATCGAGAATTGACGCTCAGAACCACCTTCTACTACATCCACACTCAAAGAGTCACTTTTAAAGGATGAGGCAATACTATTCCCTTGGGATATCCATGGATTAGATGTAGCTATAACAATTTGTACCAAACCGTCTACCCGTAAAAAATTACGAATGGTATGTTCTAGAATAGTAGTTCCTTTGAGCCGTAGATACGGCTTTGGGGTCTCCGATCTCATGCGACTACCCGTTCCGGCAGCCGGTAATATTACGGCAAGTTTAATCATAGGCTAATCTAATTAAATAACCATCATCGCATCGCCAAAGGAAAATAATCTATAGTTATTTTCTTTTGCTTCTTCATAAGCTTTCATGAGTAAATCATAACCTGTAAAAGCAGCACCCAACATAAGCAAGGTGGATTCCGGGCGATGAAAATTGCTAATAAGCGACTCCGTTATTTTGAACTGGTAAGGAGGATAGATAAATTTATCTGTCCACCCTGTACCCTGCTTACTCATTCCACTAGCCATAACACTGGTCTCAATCACACGCACTACACTGGCTCCCATGGCGATCACTTTGTGCTCTTTACTCTTTAGTGCCACGTTTATTTGGTCTGATGTATCCTTTGAGATAAAATAATTCTCAGAATCCATTCGGTGTTTTGTCAGATCTTCCACCTCCACGTTTCGGAATGTACCCCATCCTATGTGCAAAGTAACTGGTAGTATGTGAACTCCTTTGGCTTTTATTTTCTTAATCAGCTCATTTGTAAAATGCATGCCTGCTGTAGGCGCAGCTACAGCACCGCGTTCAGAAGCAAATAATGTTTGATATCTCTCTTTATCTTCATCTACTGGCTCTCGCTCAATGTATGGTGGCAAAGGCATTTTACCTAAAGAATCTAAGCGTTCATACAATTCATGATTGGGACCATCAAAAAGAAAACGAATCGTTCTCCCTCTTGAAGTAGTATTATCCACTACTTCTGCCATTAATTCATTTGCTCCTTCTCCAAAATATAACTTATTGCCAATTCGAATTTTGCGAGCGGGCTCTACCAATACATCCCATAACATATTCTCAGGTTGAAGCTCTCTTAGCAGAAATACCTCAATATCTGCTTCAGTTTTTTCTTTCTTACCATTCATGCGGGCAGGAAAAACTTTCGTATTGTTGTATACTAACACATCGCCTTCATTCAGGTATTCATGTATATCTGAAAAACTTCGGTGTTCAATGGTATGCTCGGCTTTATTAAGAACCATTAATTTTGCGCTATCTCTTTCCTTAAGTGGAGCGTCTGGAATATTTAAGCCTTCTATTTCGTATCTAAAATCGGTAAGTTTCATTCCTAGTTTTTACTTCTTGAGCTTAATTATTAATCAATTCCTTATTTCTTTTAAGCTACTGTAATAGAGAATCCTAATGAGGCACTATTTCATCATTCAAAAGATTAAAAATATACTATTTTTGAGGTCTAGAAGCAATTTCAAATAACTATAGTTTAGGTTTATTATTTAAAGACTATTCATTATAATAAACCTAGAAATGTTATCAATTTGGGTATGAAGTTAAAAGACCTTATAGCATTAATATGAAATCACTTTTTCCCCTCATAGCACTAGTAATCGCACTCAGTTTATCCTTAGATATTCATGCACAACTGCGCAAAAATTTACCCACACCGTATGATTATTCAGGACCTATCATTAATCGAAAAACTCCAACTGTTCAGCACAGTTTGAATCAATTTTTCCAAAAAATTAGTGTCCAAATATCTCAATCCTATGAAGTGAGTTTTGCTTCGAATGGCGGGGGAGTTCAAAATATAAATTCTTACACCAATACCCTTCAGTTTGCATTTAGTCCTAAATTACAAGGCAGACTAGATGTATCATTTTTACACTCACCTTTTGGCGGAAACACACTTGGCTTTGAATCAAATGCTAGCGGAATTCAACAAAGATTCAGTCCTCGAGTAATGGTTCGAAATGCTGAGTTAAACTATAAAATTTCAGAAAAAGCTTTTTTGCGAGTACAGTATCAACAGCTCCCTAATACTATGGGGTACAACATCTATTCTAGATTTAACCCGTATAGATCATACGGAATGTGGTACTAGAAAGATTACATGAGTCAGACGCCCACAAAATCTTCTTCTAATACTCTTTATTTGCACGCGGCAATTGGCTTTTTAAGTCTTTTATTAATTATTCTATTACTTGCTGTTTTTACCAGAATTGTGTTCCCAAGAATTCAGAATGAAAGAGCAGAGCAAAACGCACAACTCATCAGTGATATCATCCAAGTTGAAGTACTTAATGGATGTGGAGTATCTGGTATTGCTAATGCCTACACTTCCGTTCTAAGAAAAAATGGGTTTGATGTGGTTGAGACTGGTAATTTTGATCATTTTGATATAAAAAACACCATGATAATATCCCGAAGCGGAGTCATGGCTAATGCCTATCGTGTGGCCGATGCTTTAGGTGTTAAACCCCTGAATGTAATCCATGAAGAATCCCCGGATTTTTTTCTAGATGTTACCGTTGTAATTGGCAAGGATTACGAATCGTTGAACACAGATTAACTATGACAAAATTAGAAAAACCTGCAAATAATCAATTCATCGAGGCAACTCCAGATTCCAAAACCCTTGTTAACCATATTATTGAGGGTATGGAAAGTAAAAAAGCCAAAGATATTACAATTTTAGATATCTCTGCTCAAACCACATTAGCGGATTTCTTCGTGATTTGTACTGGTAATTCGGATATCCAAATTAAAGCTATAGCTGACGCTGTAGAGGCTGAGGTACAAGAAAAAACAGGTGATAAAGCCTGGAAAAAGGAAGGCTTACAAGCTAGGTCTTGGATTATTTTAGATTTTATCCATACAGTCGTTCATATAATGACAAAGGAGAAAAGAAGTTTCTATAATTTAGAACTCATCTGGAACGACTCTAAAACAACCTATATCAAATCCGAAGGGTAACCGAATGGGCTTCCAAATTTTAGTTACGGAACCTATTCCAGTGTCCAATATTGAGTTTCTCGAGAATTTAGGTGAAGTTACGATAGGTAAACAAGGACAGTTTCTTACAGAGGATTCATTACTTGAGGTAATAGGACAGTATGACGCATTGCTTTGCATGCTTTCAACCCCAGTAACATCTAGAGTATTAGAAGTTGCAAAGAAGTTAAAAATTGTTGCTAATTTTGCAGTAGGCTATGATAATATTGATGTCCAAGCTGCTCACCGTTTTAATATTCAAGTAGCTAATACGCCAGATGTACTCACAGAGTCCTGCGCCGATTTCACAATGGGTCTTCTTCTAGCAACCACCCGTAGATTCAACAAAGCCGAACAATATCTTAGAGATGGACATTTTACCCAATGGGACCCAATGGGATTTTTAGGTATGGAACTCGCGGGGAAAAAACTTGGAATCATTGGAATGGGACGCATTGGACAATCTTTTGCGAAGAGAGCTCAGGCATTCGGAATGAAAATTTACTACCATAATCGTAGAAAATTAGCCACCTCCATTGAACAACTTACTCAAGCAACATTTGTTGATGATCTAGATACCTTACTAAGTAATTCAGACGTCATCAGTATGCATTGTCCTTTACAAGAGAGCACACACCATCTCATCAACGCTCAGCGTCTAAGCCTAATGCAATCACATACCATTCTGCTAAATATTTCTAGAGGACCGGTCATAAATGAAAAAGCTTTAGCCCAATCGCTACACCAGGGGCGCATTGGTGGAGCTGGTATCGACGTATACGAATTTGAGCCAAGCGTTGATCCCGACCTACTCACCGCACCGAATTGTACACTACTTCCCCATATTGCAAGTGCTACGCACGAAACCCGAACAGCTATAGGACAATTAGCAGCGAACGCTATCGCTGGGATTCTCAATCAAAAGAATCCAGATGATATTCCTAACCTAATTCCCGCTTCTTAATCATATTGCCATGTCCATTACAATTAATTCGGTTGAAAAAGAAGTGTCGGCACTTGGCAAAATTGGTGGACCTGTTGTAGGCACTCAATTGCTAGGAATGGGATTGAATGTTACAGACACTATCATGGCAGGTCAACTAAGCGCCGCAGATCTAGCCGGTGTAGCGGTAGGAAATGCACTATATCTGCCCGTATTCATGTTTGGTATCGGAACACTTGTAGCTATTAATCCAGTAGTTTCACATCATCTTGGAGGCAAACGATTCGATGAAATAGGTAAAAGCGCACGGCAAATGTTATGGGTAGTAGCTTTGATTGCACTTCCTTCTTTTTTTCTGGTTCGATGGCTACCTGAATTAATGCCTATTGTAAGGGTTGACCCAGAAATCATCCCCCTTGCAACTAATTATATGCTGGCAGCATCTTGGGGAATCCCCGCCTACTTTTTGTTTTCAGGATTTCGTTATTTCAGTGAAGGATTAGCTTACACTAGGCCTGCTATGTTGGTAGCACTAGGTATGCTTATAATCAATATCCCAGCGGACTATATATTCATGTATGGGGCTTTTGGACTACCCCAATTAGGGGCTGAAGGTACGGGGTACGCCACTTCCCTAGTGCAATGGGCAGGTGGACTTTCTATGTTAATATTTACCGCAAAATTCAAAACATATCGCAGATTCAAAATTTTTGTCCGTACCAAAGGTCCCGATTGGGATCGCATTGCTGAACTATTCAAAATTGGAATCCCTAATGCCTTTAGTACAACGATGGAGGTTCTTTTATTCGCTGCTGTTAGTGTACTCATGGGCACTCTTAGTGTACAGGCTTCTGCTGCCCACCAAGTGGCTATCAATATTGCCGCTACTGTTTTTATGATTCCTCTGGGATTATCTCTGGCTATTTCACAACGCGTTGGAATTTCAATAGGCAAAGGACTTCTCAAAGAGGCACGTTTCAGGGGTTTTATGGGTACTGCTGTTTGTACTGGAGTAACCACTATCACTGCTATATTGCTCTTTAGTTTTCCGAAGACCATCGTAAGCATATATACCCAAGATTTAGAAGTTTCTAATTTAGCAGTTAGCTTAGTATTCTTTGCAGCCGTTTTTCAACTATCCGACGGTTTACAAGTGGGGGCTTTTGGAGCGCTTAGAGGCTTAAAGGATACTCGCATGCCTATGGTATTCAACTTAATTTCTTATTGGTTTATTGGTTTTTCTGTGGGTTATTATCTGAGTTTTATTAGGGGATATGGTCCTGAAGGACTATGGATGGGACTTATTGCAGGATTAACTACTGCTGCTATGTTACACAATACACGCTTCCATATTTTAACGCGGAATAAAAACTAACAAAGAGGCCGAACCAATAGTATAGCTTAATTGTAATAGTAATATGCCTAGCTACATTCATTACTTAGAAACATCTGTTCCAGTAACTCAAGGTAATCAACTCGAGTTATTGGATAGACTAAAATCCTTTCACAAGAATGACAGGAAGACTCAGGCTATCTTACACAGGATCTATACACAATCTGGTATCGATCGCCGCCATACTGTTTTAAATGATTATTACTCGAAAGATCCGCAGAGTTTTTTTCATCGTTGTTTTAACCCAGAATATATACCTAGTACAGGTGAACGTAATAAACAGTATGAATCCGCAGCAAAGGAGCTCTTTTTAAAAACTGCAAATGCTTTAATTCAGCAACATAAAAAAACTGATCTCCCACCAATAAGTCATGTAATAACGGTATCATGTACAGGTTTTTTTGCCCCAGGCCCAGACTATGAAATTGTAAAAGAGTTGGGCTTAGCTTCAAGTGTAGAACGCTATCATATAGGCTTTATGGGCTGTTATGCTGCTTTTCCAGCCTTACGTATGGCAAAGGCATTTTGTGATCAAAATCCTAAGGCTATGATTCTCGTTGTGGCTGCTGAGCTTTGTTCTTTACACTTTAACCCTAAAACTGATCCCGATACTTTAATAGCAGGATCTGTTTTTGCGGATGGATCTGCAGGCGCCCTAGTTTCCGCTATTAAACCGATGAGGTCTGCCTTTAAAATAGAAGATTTCGCAAATGATCTAGCCTATGAAGGAGAGCAGGATATGGCCTGGACAATCGGTGATACAGGTTTTGATATGACCTTATCCTCATATGTGCCCGATATTATTAAAAATAATATGAATGATATCACCGATTCTCTTTTTTCTAGCTTTGATTTAGGGGTAGAGGATATTGGCTATTGGGCAATACATCCAGGAGGGCGAGCTATCTTAGATAAAGTAGAACACAGCTTTGAGCTAGAAGATAAAGCCCTGGACGCATCTAGAACGGTTCTTAAAAACAATGGGAATATGAGTAGTGCTACTATTTTATTTGTATTGGATGAACTACTAAAGCGCCCCCCGTCTCAAGCGCATACTCGCGAAGGACGTAATACTACATTAGCAATGGCTTTTGGCCCAGGTCTAAGCATAGAAACGGCTTTACTACGTCGTATAGAACCCAATTAAATAGCCAATGTTTACACATTTGGGCCAACGACAAGGCAATCTAATCGAACAAATGGACATTGAAGATGCCGATTGTAAGCAACTCGAACAAACCTATGCCGATTTCTATACGTTAAATAGATTGATATCTCGATGGAATAGAGTATATGCAAAATATATTCGTCCTCATGCAAAGAAAATTCAAAGACAAGGAAATATATTTAAAGTATGCGATGTAGGTTGTGGGGGTGGGGATATAGCTTTTCTTCTGTTTAAATGGCTAAAAAAAGATGGAATTAATGCACATATTATAGGCATAGATATTGATGATCGCGCGATAGCTTGGGCAAAAGCCAATAGGAAAGTGTTAGCCGAAACAGCTCAAGTAAATAATAAAAAAAAAACTGTTGGGCTTTTTTTTGAATGTATATCGACTACTGAGTTGGCACGTCGCAACTATAAAGTAGATCTAGTTATAAATAATCACGTACTCCATCATATACCCTTTGATAAGATTAACCCATTTTTAACCGAATGTGCAGTACTAGGAACAAAGGTCATTTGTAATGATTTGGAACGTAGCAGTTTGGCATATACCCTCTTTAGTTTATGCCTATTTCCTTTACGATTTAGATCCTCATTTATTTACCAGGACGGACGTACTAGTTTGAAGAAAAGTTTTCGAGAGAACGAACTAGATACTCTTAGCTCGGAGGGTTGGAAAGTTGAAAGATTATTTCCTTTTCGGCTGTTGTTAATCTATGAGGGAGAACATGGCCTTGCCTAAGTCTGAAATGGCAGGAAATAAAGCGCCTATTATAATTGTTGGGGCAGGCCCAGTGGGCTTATTTCAAGCGTTATCCTTGTATCTAAATGGAATTGAATGTGTCATTATGGAAAAAAGAAGTGAGGCAATTTCCGATACGCGTTCGCTAGGTATCCACCCGCCATGTTTAGTTATGCTGGAAGAATTGGGAATATTGGATCAGTTTTTAAAAAAAGGTATTCGAGTAGACAAAGGGATTGCCCATAATGGAAGAAAAAAACTTGGAGAGATTAATTTTTCGACGACTCAACGGTCTGGGCAAAAGCATCCATACATTTTAATTCACCCTCAAAATGAAACCGAGGCTATACTAAAGAGTGCCTTTACGGAGCTTTACCCACATAATATTAAATATGGGTACGAGGTTACTAGTTACCGAGATAATGAGGACCATTTAGTTGTTTATTCACATAAAGTCCCGCATTCAATGGAGAATCAACTTACCGAGACACTAGAACATAGAACTCCCATTCTGATTGCTTGTGATGGGAAAAATAGCACCCTACGAAGTATGGCGGGTATACCTTATAGGGGAAGTCCATATCCCGATTCTTACGCAATGGGTGACTTTCCAGACCAAGAATACCCTCAATCTCCCCCTTTTGTGTACATCACTTCGGAGGGATTGGTAGAATCCTTTCCTATCGCCGATCAAAAAAGACGATGGGTAATTAAGACCGAGCACTATCAATCAAAGCCACAACCGAAGTGGCTTAGTGAAGCTATTTATAAGCGGGTTGGAGAAAGACCTAATGCAGATACTTGCTCAATGATTAGTAGCTTTGGTGTACAACACCACAGAGCAGACTTGAGACAGAAAAATCGTTTATTCCTTGTGGGCGATGCTGCCCATGTTGTTAGTCCTATAGGCGGACAAGGAATGAATTTAGGATGGTTGGGCGCATGGCAACTAGCCAAAGATATCAATAAAATCAATGACATAGGTGTACTGTATAAGTCCTCAGAAAATCCAATACCGCTCACTTCGTATTCGACTAATTTCGATGCGGTTGTAACCGAGGTAGCTCGCCGTGCTCACTGGAATATGAGAATGGGTCGAAAATCCAAGCTTCAATGGCTTAAACAGCTTTTCATCCAAATTCTACTATTCATACCTGTCAGTTCGAGGAAACTAGCCGAACGATTCACAATGAGCAATTTGCCAACCAAATAGTCTTAAAGCCAACTTAAGTGGTTGACGCTTTGGTATGTCTGCTTTCCTTAATTAGCTTGGTTTTTTTGGACGTAATCCAACAGTACCGTGTGTAAAATACCCCCATTACGGTAGTAATCTACTTCAACTGGAGTATCTATGCGGCAGTCGGTGGTAAATTCAATAACCGTTCCATCCGTTTTGGTGGCAACAACCTGAATTTCTTGTCGTGCTTGTACTGAATCATCCACTGCAACATCGAAATGCTCGGTACCATCTAATCCTAAACTCCCAGCGGTTACTCCCTGCTTATATTGAAGAGGAAGCACCCCCATTTGTACCAAATTAGACCGATGAATTCGCTCATAAGACTCCGCTATCACCGCCTTAACACCAAGTAAATTTGTTCCCTTGGCGGCCCAATCACGAGATGATCCCGTTCCATACTGTTTTCCGGCAAGAGCCACAAGAGGAGTATTTGATGCTTTGTATTTTAATGAAGCATCAAAAATACTGGTGACTTCATTATCGGGGAAATAGGTTGTAAAACCTCCCTCGGTTCCTGGTGCCAATTGATTTTTGAAACGTACATTAGCAAATGTACCTCGGGTCATGATTCGATCATTCCCTCTACGGGATCCATAAGAGTTAAAGTCTGCGCTTTGCACCCCATTTTCCTTTAAAAACAGCCCTGCAGGTGCATCCTCTTTAATATTTCCTGCTGGCGAAATATGATCTGTCGTAATAGAATCACCCACTTTAACCAAGGCCCGAGCTCCTTTAATAGGCTGAATGGGACGGTATTCTTCGGACATACTCATAAAGAAAGGAGGTTCTTGAATGTAAGTCGATAAATCCTGCCAGCCGAAAAGTTCACCCCCACTCACAGGAATCTCCTCCCAAGTTGGTGATTCAAATACATCATCATACATTTTATTGAACAACTCCGGACGTATGGCGTTGTCCAACTCAGCTGCTATTTCATCGGTAGTTGGCCATAGCTCTTTTAAATACACTTCATTTCCGTCTTTGTCTTTACAAAGTGGCTCGGTTGCTAGGTCTATATCTACGGTGCCGGCTAGTGCATAAGCCACTACCAAAGGGGGTGAAGCTAGAAAATTAGCCTTTACATAAGGATGAATACGTCCTTCGAAGTTTCGATTTCCTGACAGTACTCCAGCAACAATCAAATCCCCTTCCTTGACCGCCTTTTCTACGGGGGCAGGAAGTGGCCCTGAATTGCCAATACAGGTAGTACAACCGTAACCTACTAGATTAAAGCCAAGGGTATCCAAGTATTCAGTTAGTCCAGCTTCACTCAAATATTCTGTTACGACTCGGGAGCCAGGTGCCAATGAAGTTTTGACATATGCTGGCACTTTCAAGCCTCTTTCAACAGCTTTCTTGGCGACAATACCTGCTCCCAACATAACACTTGGGTTTGAGGTGTTTGTACAACTAGTTATAGCAGCAATCACTACATCACCATGTTTCATTTCAATGTCTTGGCCATTGCGGTACATCGCTTTATTGGCTAACTGATCTTGAGCTAGAGCAAAGCCCATCGTGGGATTATCGCTCGTTAAAGCCGCCTCGAAAGTGCGCTTCATATTACCTAATGTTATTCGGTCATGTGGTAATTTTGGGCCTGCAAGCGAGGTTTCAACCGTACTCAAGTCCAACTCAAGCGTGCTGGTAAAGTGAGGATCTAGTGTGTCATCGGTACGGAATAAACCCTGGGCTTTTGTATAATACTCAACAAGTTGCACTAGTTCCTCTGATCGTCCAGTGCGCCGCATATACCGTAAGGATTCATGATCTATAGGGAAGAATCCCATGGTGGCTCCATATTCCGGTGCCATATTGGCTATGGTCGCCCGGTCAGGTAAACTCATATTGCTAATTCCTTCACCATAAAACTCGACAAATTTCCCTACTACACCATGCTTACGAAGCATCT
>PCAT01000030.1 GCA_002730655.1 Balneola sp. | reverse complement strand
ATATTTTAATTGGTTTAGCAGATGCCTGAACAAGGATATCATCGTTCAAATCTATTTTTATGTATCTTACATTGGATTCCATTAAGATTAGTACTGGTGCATAGTTTATAACATCTAAGTTATTGTGCTTTCGATATCGATAGTATATTTGGTTTTGTTTTAAAAATCGAAAACCTAATCTCTGCTTCAATTCATTAGAAACTTGCCAAATTACCTGCTCTGAAATACCCATTTCATCTAACAGCTCATACAAACTTTGATTTGCTCGAACCTGACCACGTTCTAATACACCAATATTTGAAGAATATCCAAATCCATCGATTGGAAAATCTTCTTGAATCTCACTAAGTGTATCAGAATTAACCTCTGTCAATTGAGGTTGAAACAAACAACCAGCAAGACCATAAAAAAGAAATAAAGCCAAAAGCACCAAATAGTGATGATACATACAGTTAAGTAATACAATACCAAAAAGTAAGAGATCTAGTCAGTATAATAAATAAATAGAAACACTTCATTTATATTGTCAAACCTAATTAGTACTGCATAGATCATTCAGATAATCTAAATAAACTTACTATTCCTACCATTTCAAACAAAATAAGTACCTAATTAAGTGTGATAGTTATTATTTTAGGTTGTTTGAATTGCTTAGCAATCCCACAAGAGTGTATGCATTTTTAAATGTTTATCTTGCTGCAAGGGAAAACAGAAAAAATGTGATTGTTACAAACTCATATAATCCTTACAGCGAAACTATTCTAAATAACGATATGTAAAATGTACCCTAAAAAGAACTCATATACCCTTTTTAGATATAAGACTTTCATTTTGTGTTTAGGCATTTTATGGACTTACTTCAGCACCATAAAACTTCATGCGCAAATTCAAACACACACAAATGACGAAGACCCATTTGAACTCCAATTAAAGAATGGACCACGAATTTATTCAGAAGACGACTCTGTTCGCATTTCGACTCCATTCAAAATTATCATTTCTAGCCCTTCACGAACGAATTATGAAATTAACTTCCCAGATTCTAGCTCTTTCCCTCCTAATCTTTTTCTTACAAATACCAGTTATGGGTCAACAGCTTATGAAGATAGTGTTGTATACACCTTTCAATACTTTGGGAACCAGGATCTGCTATTAAATGGTTTGCAAATATTATACATGACAAAGGAAGACACCTTTTCGATAACAGCCCCACCCATTCGTTTACCATTTAGCTCAAAGATAGAACTAATTATGGCACGGGGTGATTCACTTGAATTAAATCCGATTAAACCAAATTATTACTTTTCTAACCCTTGGTTGTTTGCTTTTATTATTGGGATTCTTTTTACAATAATAGCATTTTTATGGTGGTATCACCGTTCTCAAAAAAATATAACCGAGCCTGTACAGTCCTCAGAACTACCAATTTATGAGTCTCCTTTAAGAATTTTAAAAAGTGAATTAGAAACTATTTTTGAGGATGATTTCCCAAAAACCGATGGTACTATTAAAATCTATTATTCACGTATCAGTGACGCCTTCCGGGATTATTATGAAACACTTTATGGATTTCCAGCATTAGAATCTACCTCTCGAGAGCTACTCGAATACCTCAACCAAATAGCGGAATCAACCGCTCTTATTACGAAAATTGGGACTTTGTTAATGAAAGCAGACCGGGTTAAATTTGCTAAGTTTAAGCCTAATGAAGAGCAAATACGGCTCATTTTAGATGAGTCTTTTGCTTGCTTAGACCTATTCGTTGACCAGCACAAAAGACGCCATCAAGCTCACAAAGAAGAATTTCAACAGCTTCATGGTTATCCACAAAATTCTGAAGCGGGAGTCTCTTTGCAATGATAGAATTTGCGAATCCAATATGGCTTTGGGCGTACCTGATTATACCTTTCATTATCGGCGTATATTTGTATCGCTTCTTTCTTAACAAACGACCAGCACTCTTATTTTCAGATACCCAATCGTTAAAAAACTTACCTAGTAACCAAAAGCAACACCTACATTGGTTAGCTGAATTGTTTTTTATATTAGGCCTTGCCAGTTTAATTTATGCTCTAGCCCGACCACAAGAACAATTGACCACGGTTGAACGTAATGCCGAGGGTATTGATATCGTTTTGGCATTGGATATCTCATCCTCCATGAAAGCCGAAGATTTAAAACCTAATCGATTCGAAGCCGCGAGAGAGGTAGCAAAAGAGTTCATAGACCAGCGTATCTCAGACCGTATTGGTTTGGTATCATTTGCTATGCAAAGTTTCACGGTGTGCCCACCAACACTAGATTACCGACTCTTAAAGGAACTAATTGACGAAGTCGAAATGGGCGTGATACAGGATGGAACGGCCATTGGAATGGGTATTGCTACCTCTGTTAATAGACTAAAGGATAGTGAGGCAAAAAGTAAAGTCATTATTTTATTAACAGATGGACAGAACAACGCTGGTGAAATTGACCCCGTAACCGCAGCGGATTTAGCTTTAGCCTATAATATTAAGATCTACACCATTGGAGCTGGAACCCGAGGGACTGCTCCATATCCTGTGGATGACCCAATTTTCGGGCGTAGATATCGGAATATCCAGGTGGATATTGATGAGGACATGTTAAAGAGTGTGGCTGAGTCAACCGGTGGAAAGTATTATAGAGCTACTGATTCCCAAGAACTACTAAGAATTTACCAAGAGATAGATGCCCTTGAGCGAACTAAGGTAGAAGAAATTATCTACACTGATTTCACCGATCTCTATCCTATATATTTAGTATTGAGTCTGCTATTTTTGATTAGCTACTTTCTTCTCAAGCAATTTGTTTTGCGTTCAATAGTTGAGGTCTAGTAATGAGTAATCATGCTAAGACAAATCTTGTAAAAGATATTATCCAAGACCCCTCATTTCAACAATACTACCAACTCATCAAAAAAGCCGAGTCCGAACACTTTGGCAAAGTAAGACCACTAAGAGTTGAGTTAAAGCAAGTAATAGGCTCGTTACTATCTTTTTTAATTGCAGGTATTCACCTTAAAAAGCCCATTATCTATATATGTGAAAACGATGAGGAAATGCGAGTCACTGAGAGTGACTTACTTGAACTAGGCATAGAAAAAGTACTGAGCTTTCCATCACTTCAACGTAGGCCTTACGATACAGGTGCTATAGTAGATGCCAGTTCAATGGTTCAAAGAACCGAAGTCTTGCAACACATTATAGAACAAAATGACTATATAATATTGTGCTCTGCAGAAGGAATATTTGATTTTGTACAGGATCCTGAAACCTTTCAATCAGCTAAACTTGAACTCGTAAAGTCACGAGAATACCAATTTGAACAAATTCAGGAACATTTAACCGTCCATGGATATCAAAATGTACGTTTTGTAGATGAACCTGGTGAAATGGCCATTCGTGGTGGTATCTTGGATATTTATCCTTATTCAGGAGAATATCCTATACGCATTGAGTTTTTTGGTAATGAGATCGAAAGTATTCGTGAATTCGATGTCGATTCACAACGTTCGGTAGCCTTTCTAGATCGAGTATCTATTGTACCCGACATTTCCAATATTCAACAAAAAAGTCTAAATAACTTTTTACACTACTTAGGCGAGAAAGTACACTTTGTTGTAAAAGATGAGTCGTTAATTTTAAGTTCTCTTACAAAGCTTTATGATGACGCTGTTGAACGTTATGACCCAAAAAGCCAAGAACTGCCTCCGGAAAAATTATTTCTACATGCTACTTCATTTAAGAGTATTATAGACGAAAAAGCAGGCAGCCTGAGTTATATTGGATTCAGTGCTACCACCGAAATTGATCAGATTATCACATTTGATGCTCGTCCTCAACCCGACTTTAACGGGGTAATAAAGCAGGTCAAAGAAGATATTGAACGACAAAGCAAACAAGGATTTACGACCCATATTTGTTGTGACAATCAGGGACAAGTAGAGCGATTTGAAGAATTACTACCTGCAGTATCTCCAAGCCACAAATATAGCTTACTGGGCCAATCATTGAATAAAGGTTTCATTTTAGAACATTTAAAACTAGCCATATATACCGATCATCAGATATTTAATCGGTATCATCGCCCAAAAATTAAAAAGAGAAGGTATTCTGGCGGCATATCATTCAAAGAAATCTATGACCTAAACCTTGGTGATTATGTCGTACATGTAGACTATGGAATTGGAAAATTTTCAGGCTTCAAAAAAATTGAAGTAAAAGGAGTACTTCAAGAAGTAGTCGTGATGCAATATCAGGAAGATTCAACTCTTTATGTCAATCTAAGTAGCTTACATAAGTTGCAAAAATATTCAGCAAAAGAAGGAATGGCCCCTAGGGTCACCAAATTGGGTTCTGGTGAATGGGCACGAAAAAAAGCCAAAACTCGAAAAAAAGTTAAAGATATTGCACGTGAACTTATTGATTTATATGCCAAGAGGAAAATGCAAAAAGCGTTTGCCTATTCATCTGATAATGCATGGCAGGTTGAAATGGAAGCACGTTTTGAATTTGAGGAGACCTTAGACCAAGATTCCACCATAAAGGCAGTTAAAGAGGATATGATGAATGAACAACCCATGGACCGCTTGGTCTGTGGTGATGTTGGTTTTGGTAAAACGGAAGTGGCTATACGCTCTGCTTTTAAAGCCGTTATGGATAATAAGCAAGTTGCTGTACTAGTCCCTACCACCCTCTTAGCTGACCAGCATCTCAAAACATTTAGTAAAAGGATGAATGACTTCCCAGTTAAAGTAGACGCATTATCAAGGTTTAAGAGTGCTAAAGAACAAAAAGAAATACTCAAGGGAGTGTGTACAGGTGATGTAGATATTCTTATCGGGACCCATAGAATACTATCCAAAGATATTTCATTTAAAGATTTAGGTTTAATTATCATTGACGAAGAACAACGGTTTGGAGTATCCGCTAAGGAAAAATTAAAAGCGTTAAGAGCAACCGTTGATGTACTTACTCTCACGGCAACACCAATCCCAAGAACATTACAATTCTCTCTTATGGGTGCACGCGATTTGAGTATTATAACAACCCCTCCTCCCAACAGGCGTCCGGTTCAGACTGAAATTCACTCCTTTGATGAGACACTAATTAGAGACGCTCTAGTGCAAGAAATTTCCCGTGGAGGTCAAGCTTTTTTTATTCATAACCGGGTGGGTAACATTGAGGAAATGACTCATATGATTCATTCATTAGTCCCAGAAATTAGAGTCAGATATGCTCATGGACAAATGAAAGCAGCGAAATTAGAGAAAATCATTCAAGATTTTTACAATAATCGATTCGATGTACTTATATCAACTAACATTGTAGAAAACGGAATAGATATCAGCAATGCTAATACCATAATTATCAATGATGCTGACCGGTTTGGCTTAGCGGAATTACACCAACTTAGAGGGCGAGTTGGCCGATCTAATCGTAAGGCTTTTTGCTACTTGATTACCCGTCCCATCGACCAATTGACCCCTGAAGCACGCAAAAGACTTATTGCCCTTGAAGAGTTTTCGGATTTGGGTTCAGGTTTCAATATTGCAATGCGTGACCTTGATATTCGAGGTGCAGGAGATATATTAGGTGGAGAGCAAAGTGGTTTTATAAATGATATCGGTTTCGAATTGTATACCAAAATTTTGGATGAAGCTGTACAGGAAGTTAAGGAACAAGAGTTTAATCATCTATTTGAAGGAGGAGAAAAGAGATTAGCCATACCCGAAACACAAATAGAAATGGATGAATCGGCATTATTACCCCAACATTATGTCACTGATAATGTGGAACGACTAAATCTCTACCGAAAGATAGCCAAAGCAAATACTATTGAGGAAATTAAAGATTGGAGATCTGAAGTTGAGGATCGATTTGGACCCTTTCCTAGCGATGCTACTCGGCTCTGGCAATGCAAAATACTTCAATATTATGCTTCGAACTTATATTTTGTTAAAATTACTTTACGAGTAGGTAAAATGTGGTGTATGTGCCCTAAAGTTGAAAGCGCACTTGGGCGCTCCTATTATGAAGCTCCTTTGTTTACCAATATACTCAATCATATTAAAAAGGTGACCGGAGATTCCCATTCCATAATACAAAAGGACGATGCGATACGCTTTTTATTTGAAAAAGTGAATAATTTATCAGACGCTATCGACTTGCTAAAAAAAATATATGAGAGTCAGTAGCTATGTTGAGTACTAATGAAGCTGTACGACGTCTAAAACAAGGCGAGGTCGTTGCAATCCCTACGGAAACGGTATATGGACTAGCAGCTGATGCGTCTAAACTATTGGCGATACAACAAATATTTACCCTGAAACAACGTCCGTCCGATAACCCTCTTATTATTCACATTGGCTGCATGAATCAGTTAGATGAATTCTCTAAACCAATGACAGAGATTGAATTGCGTATTATAAAGAAATTTTGGCCAGGCCCCCTCACCTTAGTTCTTCCTAGGAAAAAAAATGTACTTGACGCCATTACTGCTGGCTTAAATACAGTTGCAGTTAGAATGCCAAATCACAGCAAATGTTTGAATTTATTGCAAAAAACAGGGCCTCTAGTTGCTCCAAGTGCCAATTTATCTGGAACACCTAGCCCATCAAAATCAGAACATGTTTTAAGTGATTTTGGTGAAAATTTCCCAGTACTAGACGGAGGAGACTGTGCTATAGGCATAGAATCAACCGTACTAACATGCCGGCCAAACTATCCTACTACCACTGGGCAACAATCATCTTGTGCTTCTCGAAAATTTCAAAGTGACATACTCATCTACCGTCCTGGGGCTATTAGCGCAGAGGAGCTATCTGAATTTGGTTCGGTTGAGTATTACACACCTAGCCACTCTATAAAGGACACTTTAAGAACATCAAATGTCACACCAAGTCCTGGGCTTAAATATCGCCATTATGCTCCTAAAGCTACGGTAGAGTGGCTCTCCGATGTTGAGCAACTTGAAACTTTAAGATATCCAGGTGTTATTTTTCTTCTTGATAAGACTCCCCCATATACTCAGTCTTTCACGGATAAAGTTGTTAAAGATGGGTACTCCTTGCTATGTTGTGAGGGTAGCTGGAAACGATTTGGGCAACTTCTATATGATACCTTTAGAATGGCCGACAAAGAAAATTATACCCGTATTTTTATACAAGATATTCGTAAACATGTTGCTACATCAAGTTTAAAAGATGCTATTATCAACAGAATAGAGAAAGCGATTAGTGGACACTAAAACGCTGGTCTGCCTTTAATCCAGCTACCGATTCATACATCAATTGAATTAATGCTTCTACATCTTGCATGGAACAAATTTCAACCGGAGAATGCATGTAACGCAAAGGAAGTGAAATTAAAGCGGATGGTATTCCTGTTTTTTGGTAGAAAATACTGTCGGTATCGGTTCCCGTTCTAACGCTAGT
>PCAT01000029.1 GCA_002730655.1 Balneola sp. | reverse complement strand
TTGAGTCTTCATTGTATGAGTCCTTGGTATTGCAAGGTCATTCTGCAGGAGTTGCAATAGAATTAAATGAAATATTTGCATGGCAGATTGATTTTTTCCGCTTATATCGAGGCGATAATTATCGAGCTATTTACGAAGAATTCATATCGGAAGGAGATGTAGTTGGAGTAGGTAAAGTACTAGCCGCTGAGTTTGTTCATCAAAATAGTGTTTATAAAGCATTTTATTTTGAGGATGATCAGCAGCAGGGTTACTATGATTCTGAAGGTAATGGAATTCAAAAGGCTTTACTTAAAGCGCCATTTAGGTATAATCAGCGAATTAGTTCAAGTTTTAATTACAGTCGTTTTCATCCTGTTTTGAAACAAAGTATACCTCATACAGGCACAGATTATGCAGCACCACTTGGAACACCTGTGATAGCTGTTGGTGATGGAGAAATAATTGAATCCAAATACAAAGGCGTAAATGGAAATATGGTGCAAATACAGCATAATGGTACTTATAAAACAGCGTATTTGCATCTAAATGGATTTGGTCCTAATATAAAAAAGGGTATACAGGTAAAACAAGGCCAAGTGATAGGATATGTGGGGCGAACGGGAAGGGTGACTGGAGTACATTTGCACTATACATTGTATAAGAACAATGTACCTGTTAATTCAGTTGAAGTTGATTTACCCTCTCAAGAATCTTTGACTGAATCTGCCAGTGAGGCATTTAATCTCGAAGTACAAAAATACTCATTTTTATTAGGTCAAGGCAGAATTTTATCGGCTACTAATAACGACTCATACGACGTTGAAAAAAACTCATAAGAGGTTGTATATAAGATTTATTAGTGTGTACAACAATAGTATCTATTTGTAATTTTACCATACGCATATCAAAAGCGTCATGTTTTGCTTTAAACTTTGCTTGGAGATGGGCGCGTAGTTTTTTATTAGAACTATCTACTACAACATGCTCACCTGTTTCGGCATTACATAAGGTTAATATGCCTAAATTTGGTAGTTCCTCTTCAAATGGGTGCCGTATACTTAGGTTAACAAGATCATGCTTTTGATTAGTTATTTTTAATGGTGTTTCATATTCAGAATCTTGGAAATCAGATGCTAATACAACTATTGATCTTCGATTTAGTAAACGATTAACATAATTTAATGCAGTGGATATGCTGGTACCTTTCCCTGTTGCTTTAGTAGTATAAAGCTCTCTTATAATTCTGAGTACATGTTTTTTTCCTTTCTTTGGCGGAACCACTTTTTCCACAACATCACTGAAGAGTATTAAGCCAACTTTGTCGCCATTTTGTATCGCGCTAAATGCAAGTATTGCACAGATTTCAATAGCTAATTCTGATTTAGTGTATGTTTTAGTGCCTAAACTACCACTATTAGAAATATCTACACAGAGCATCAGGGACTGTTCACGTTCTTCTTCGAAAATTTTAATGTAAGGCTCACCCGTTCGGGCTGTAACATTCCAGTCAATTTGCCTAATATCATCGCCATACGAATAAGATCTAACTTCAGAAAAGGCCATGCCCCTACCCTTGAATGCTGACAGATATTCACCGCCAAATAGATTGTTGACTAACCCCTTAGATTGTATTTCAAGTTTGCGAATTTTTTTTAGGATCTCTTTTGAAATCATAGTATTTGCAGTTATCCAATGGTAGAAATTGTTATGTTAAAATGAATAGAAAACTAATTCACTCTTTTGATTTAATGTTCCAAAAATACACAATATGAAAAAAATACATCACACTAAAACAATATGGGGTTAGAAAAAGCTACTGCAATAGTTTTACGAACAATTGACTATCAAGAATCTAGTAAAATAATAACCGTACTCACCGAGTCATATGGCAAGTTTGCACTTATAGCGAGGGGTGCAAAGAAACCAAAAGGGCAATATAGCGGTATTTTAGAAGTTGGAAACACTTTAGATATAAGTTTTGCATATAAGCCAAATCGTACAGTTCAGGATTTAAGAACAGTGGACTTGGTTCTTTCAGTATCTAAGCTGCGAAGAGATTTTATAACATGGCTTCTGTTGTTTCAAGTCTTGGAGCGAATAACTGCCTTGGTTCATGAGCATGAAATTAATAAGGATTTATACCAGCTTTTGAGCCAGTTCTTGACCTGGTTAATTCAACAAGAACAAGTACCAGTTCATGTATTACCTTATATTCAGATTCGATGTATGAGTTGCAGTGGAATTGAATTACAGTTTGAACTTACTAAGATGGCTAAGCACTCGTATCTACATATCCCGAGCGGGTTGCTTAGTGAGATATCTACTCAGACAGGAGAGAAAAAATTGAGCCAACAACAAACGAAGTTTCTAGTAGCAGTGTTATCAAGTAAATCGAAAGATTTTCTTGCAATTGACTTAAGTAAAAATGAATTGATTGAATTGGTGCAAAATTTAGATGCCTATTTTCACTATCATATAGAAGGTTATAATCCACAGCGGTCTCAACAATTTTTCAATCTTGTTGTATCCTAGCCTTCAACTTAAACAATACACGCTATATAACAATCGGTTATACAGAGATGGATAACATGAACACAAATCGTCGTTTAACGTACCTTCTAATATTATTGTTAGGCCTCTGTATTGGCTTTTTATGGGATAGCTATTTAGATCGTGATTCTAAGACTAAGTTAGCTGAAGTTGAATATACCTCTATTTCAAAGAGTGATAGTGTATTCATTGATGATGACTTCCTTGAAAACATCAGTGAACGATTCTTATTTAAAAAAATCGCCAACAGTGTGACCACTTCGGTAGTGTACATTGAAACAATTGTACCGGTAGATTTACCGGATGATGGAAATCACAATTTTTCCGAAGATTTTTGGAATCGATTTTTACCTAGAAGCGCTAGATCAGTGGGTTCAGGTGTCATAATAAGCCAGGATGGTTACATACTCACCAATCATCATGTTATTGAAGGGGCTAGAGACCAGGCTATTGAGGTAGTGTTAAACGACAAGCGACAATTTGAAGCATCTATAATTGGATCGGATCCCACTACCGATTTAGCAGTAATAAAAATACCTACTAATAACCTTCCAGCAGCTATTATAGGAAACTCAGATCAAGTGCAAGTAGGTGAATGGGTGATGGCTGTTGGTAATCCTTTTAGACTCAGAGCAACAGTAACTGCTGGCATAATAAGTGCATTGGGGAGAGACGTCCAGATAATAGATGACCGAATGAGAATCGAAAGTTTTATCCAAACCGACGCGGCAATAAATAAAGGTAATAGTGGTGGTGCCTTGGTGAATACTAGTGCTCAGATAATCGGTATAAATACAGCTATAGCCTCACAAAGCGGAAGTTATCAAGGATATGGTTTCGCTGTCCCCAGTAATTTAGCCATTAAGGTTGCTTCAGACATCATTCAATACGGGAGTGTAAGACGAGCTTTAGTTGGTGTTCAAATTCAATCAGTAGACTATCAGAGAGCCTTAGAATTGGATTTACCTAGCGTAGTAGGTGTGGAGATTATATCGTTAACTCCCGAAGGGCCAGCAGATAAAGCTGGACTCAAAAAAGGTGATATTGTGCTTGAGGTAAATGGATTTCCAGTGAATGCTTCTAATGCACTGCAGGAAAGAATTGCTTTGTTACAACCCAATACCGAAGCCCAACTTACCATTTGGCGCGACAAAACATCCTTTTTAAGTATGGTCACTTTGGAAGAATTAAAACTTCCTGAGATTATTATTGCCCAGTCAAAATCGGAATATAATTCATTTATGTCTCCAAGAGATAATACTGTAGGTCCTGAATCTGAAAGCGGAGAGTTAAATCGGGGGAGACTCTGGATTTCTACCGATTTAGGCTTTAACATTGTGGGATTAGCTAAGCCAGAAAATCCTGACTTGTTTGATTTATATGTTCAAGAGATAGACTCAGCTTCAATTGCATTTAAGCGAGGTCTTAGAGATAAGGTTGAGATCATCCGTATTGATGGAGAAATAGTTCAATCAGCTAAAGAACTGCAAAAATATTTCAATAAATTAGATGCTACAAGGAATAAGTCAGCAGTACAATTTGAGGTCAGAAGAGAGGATGAAAGTTTACATCACATTCATATACCATTAGACAATTAATCAATATTATTCATGAACTACTTTCTATGCATCTTTGTTTCCTTTACAATTCTCTCCTCTTGTTCTTTAATGGATACTATTAAAAAGAAGGACTTAATGTATTCAACATTTCCATCTTGGTATTTGTCGGACGCTTATATGACCGATTCAACTAGTGTTCATTACTTTTTGAGTTTTCAATCAGAAGATTCTACAGCTTCAGCAATTCACGGATTTAAGGAGGCACAGATTGCATTTATTAACAGCATAGATGACAAAGTAGAAGAAGTAAGAAGTCAACAGGAGGATGGAGAATATTGGTCTAGCCCGACTGTAATACAGTCACTTCGAAGTAGTACATACTTGTTGATTGATGTCATTAACATTAGCAATGAAATCACTCTTAAAAAAGATGCCACCAATAGTTTTGAATATTATGTACAGATGAGTCTAAAAAAAGATAAACTTATTGAGGAGTTAAAAAAATCTGCGGGTAATCAATTAAGTTCAATACAGAATTTCTGGATTGAATTAAATCAGACACTTTAATTTTACAATTTTAAACTAAAGAACAGTGATTTTTATCGTTACTTCTCAATATCAATTAACACAACATATGCACTATGAAGAATAATAAATCTTTTTGGGGTGTCGCAAGTTTCTTCACTATGCTAATGGTATGGATAGAGATGCCTTTATTGGCCCAAGAAGTACCTGCACATGCCATTACTAATGTAATGGTACATATGGCCGATGGAAACGTCATAGAAAATACTAATATCGTATGGAGAAATGGAATTATTGAACAGGTTGGAGTTAACGAATCTATTCCATTTGACGCCTTCGTAATCGATGGAGGAGATTCTTTACATGTATATCCCGGACTCATTGATGGGATGGCCACATGGGGGAGCCCAGATATACCTAGAGATTTACCTCGATTAGAAAACCCAGGTAAACCACCATACGATCGTGCAGGTGCTCAACCAGATAGAATACCAGCCCATTATTTGAACGAGGACAAAGCCTTTGAAGATGCTATGGAATCAGGTTTTACACTGGTTTCTCTTGGACTAAACGGTCAAATGTTACCAGGGCATATACAACCTTTTAATTTGTCTGCAGCTAAGCTCACACAAGCCCATGCTTTTTCTGATCCTATTGCATTACAAGGTAGCTTTGATACTGCACCTGGTGGATGGGGTAGCGGTGCTTATCCATCTACACAAATGGGAGTGATGGCTTATTTTCGTCAGCTTATGTATGATGCTTCTGCCTTACAAGAACATATGATGTACTTTGAAAAGCACTCGAATATGACTCAACCCGAGCAAAATGATGTCTTAGAAGCTCTTTTCCCATTAGTAAATAAGGAGTATCCTCTATTTTTCGAAGTAGATTCAAAGGAAGAAATCGAACGTTTATTTAGATTACAGGACGAATTTGGTTTTGAGATTGTATTAGTTTCAGCTAAGGAAGCTTCGGCCTTGATTGAAGAATTAAAGGCACGAAATATTGCTGTTTTGGCAAGTCTTGATGTCACAGAAATGCCAGATTGGTTAGAAAAAGAGATTAAGGATTCCAAAGTAAATAATGAGGAAATAAGTGAATCAGGTGACGATGATTCTGATAATGAAGATGTTGAGAGAATAGAACTGACCGAAGAGGAATTAGTATTTCGTTCGAAACAAAAAAAAGCCTGGGAAGAGGAAATAAATAATGTAGCTTCATTAGTTAAAGCGGGTATTCCCACAGGCTTTACATCAGACGGTTTGAGTCCTAAAGAAATACAGAAAAAGATTAATCTAGTAACAGAACATACTTCATTGACGAAGAGTGACCTCATTAAATTAATGACGGTGCAAAATGCATATATATTAGGTATATCTAACCGAGTTGGCACCATAAAAGAGGGTAATAGCGCACATTTAATACTTACTGACGGCCCTTTATTTGAAAAAGGAACTAAAATACATATTCAGGTTAGCCAGGGTGTGATCAATAATTTTATGGAGGATTAAAGATGAAAAATATAGTAAATACGCTACTGTTATTAGTCATTTTCTCAGTACCATCCTTGGCACAAGAAAAAGGATCCGTTTTCATTCAAAATGCCACTTTAATAACGATCACCGATGGTATTATTGAAAATGGTGATGTACTTATTATCGATGGAGTCATTACAGGAATAGGCACTAACCTTAGTGCACCTCTAGGTGTAAACGTAGTTAATGGAAGTGGAAAATATGTAATGCCCGGCATCATTGACGCACACTCTCACTTAAATACTGTGAGCACGAATGAGGCAAGAAATCCTGTAACTGCGGAAGTGACTATGGAGGAATCCATCAACCCTAATAGCGTTTCTATTTATAGAGCAATAGCAGGTGGAGTGACATCTATACATCTAATGCATGGTTCCGCTAACGTTATAGGGGGACAGGGAGAAACTCTTAAACTTCGATATGGAGTATCTCAGGATGAAATGAGATTTAGAAATGCTAAAAGGACTATTAAATTTGCACTAGGTGAAAATCCAACTCGTGTGCATGGACAGGGTAATGGAATCCAACCAAGAACTCGGATGGGTGTCGAGCAAATTATAAGGGGTCATTTTGATGAGGCACTCGATTATAAGAAAAAAAGAGAGGCTTATATAGAGACTAAAAAAGTTTATGAGAGAGATAGACGAGGTAGAATAGTTCCTCCGGTCCCAGTTGCCAAAAACCTGAGATATGATGTGCTAAACGATATCATTGATGGTGAGATACTGGTTCATTGTCATTCATATAGGGCGGATGAAATTCTCATGCTTATGCGTGTATTCAATGATTATGGAATTAAAAATTATACGTTTCAGCATGCAAATGAAGCCTTTAAGGTAGCACCAGAAATTGCTAAAAATGGCGCATATACATCAGTATTCGCTGATTGGTGGGCGTACAAATTTGAGGTTTACTATTCCACGGCCTACAATGCTACCATTTTAAATGAAAATGGAGTCACCAATAGTATCAATAGTGATAGTAATGAACTTATTCGACATCTAAATCATGAAGCAGCAAAAACAGTTAGGTATGGAGAAACTTCTGAAGCCGATGCCCTAAAGATGATTACAATTAACCCTGCGATGCAGCTTGGTATCGATAAGATGGTTGGCAGTTTGGAAGTAGGTAAGCATGGAGACATAGCCATTTGGAGTGGTCACCCGCTTAGTATATATTCTAAAGTACTGCAGACCTACATTGATGGAAAGAAATATTTTGATATGCTAACAAATCCGGCAGATATGAGAATTGCTGTAGACAGCAATGATTCCTATACAGAAGCGGAATTTAATACCTTTATCAAAGGTCGAGAAGAAGACGCATGTATGAGTGATGTATTTGAATTAATTCAACATTAAGTAAAAAGAAGTTTAATCATGAAATCAATTAAATGGAATTTAGTGCTTACATTACTGTTGATAGGTTCATTCACAGCGCAGGCTCAAATCACTGGTAAACCGAACTTCGGTAAAATTGCCATTGTAGATGCGACAATACACACCGTTACAAAAGGAACTATAGAGAATGGTGTAATCAGCCTAGATGGTGAAAAAATTGAGTACGTTGGAACCGATCGCTCAAAAGTGAGTGATGAATATTATATTATACCGGCTTCAGGTAAACATGTATATCCTGGCTTCATGGATAGTGGAACCTCGTTAGGTTTAGTCGAGGTAAGCGCAGTTGCAGTAACAGTTGATAATCGAGAAGTGGGTAATATGAATCCTAATATGTTAGCATTCACAGCCTTTAACCCACATAGTGTTTCTATTGCCGTTACAAGAGTAAGTGGAGTTACTCATGTCATTACAGCACCTCAAGGGGGATTAGTGTCAGGTCAGGCAGCTCTTATGGATTTATGGGGCTATTCACCTGACTCCATGGTTATTGACGTTACAGCAGGCATGGTGCTAAATTGGCCGAGTATACGAAGCAGAGGTCGGGGGCCTAGAAACTTAGAACAAGCCGAAAAACGATATAAAGTGGCTATAAAAAATCTAAACAAATGGTTAGATAACGCCCGTTTTTATCAGCAAATGATGTCTGAATATGATGCTGATGCGTCTGGAAAAATTAAGCCTTCAAAAAATCAACAACTGCAATCTATGCGTGCATTGGTTGAAGGTGAAACTCCTTTAATAATTGCAGTTTCAAGTGAAAAAGATATTCTTAATGCAATTGAGTGGGCTTCCCATGAGGATAATATATCATTAAATATCGTATTTGCTGGAGTTGAGGAAGGGTGGAGAGTTGCAGAGCAAATATCAAAAGCCGGAATACCTTGCTTAGTGTCCACTCTTTATACACCTGTTCGACCATATGATCATA
>PCAT01000111.1 GCA_002730655.1 Balneola sp. | reverse complement strand
ATCCCAAGAAATCTCACCATCCCATGAACCACCACCAACAGTAATTGTTAAATCATTGTCTGTACATGGATAAATACAAGAACCATCATCTGTATTTGCACAGGCATCATAATTAGAAGCAGTTGTATCAGTACAACCTAACACAGTACCAATTGTAAAGTCAAATGAAGCTGTAGAACCTGTAGGTAAAGTACCAACAGTGTAGTTAGTTCCAGAAGCGTCAGATAAAGTTACAGAACCAGGCTGTCCAGTAGACCATCCGTCTCCGAATGAATCATAAACATTTAAGACATAACATCCATCAGTTAAACATAAGGAATCTGAAATTGTGTTATATCCTATTGAATAAGGACCTCCTGAGCCAACAACAGCTCCTGCAGCGTCAGTTACATCCCAAGTCATTTCTGACCCGTAGTAATCTGTAACTACAGTAACATATACAGAGTTATCAGTACAAGTGTATAAACATGAACCGTCATCTGTGTTTGCATTAGCGTCATAATTAACAGCTGTTGCATCAGTACATCCATAAATAGGACAAGCTACTGTTGTTCCAATTTGAACATCAGTTGGTCCGTATGGAGCACCACCCGTTAATAATAAAGTTCCTGTTGCATTATCATATAGTTCCCAAGAAACTTCAGATTGGAATGAACCACCATTACATGTTACAGAATAACATCCGTCAGAAATACAGAAATAAGCTGTATCTAAAGAACCTGTAGATAAAGTAGCCGATTCAGTACCAATAGTAAATAAATTACCATTCCAACCGTCACCCCATGAGTCAATCATTACAAGCATTAAGTCATTACCAACACATCCAGCACACGAACCATCATCAGCAGTAGCTGCTGGATTATAGTTTGCATATGAAGGGTCAGTACAACCGTAAGTTACAGAGGTAATATTGATATTATCAACCCAAACAAAGTCTCCATAAATTCCAGAGCTATAGTTTGAATTATATTTACATGCAGCTTGAATTTGTACATATACATTTGACTGACCAGCATAAGCTGAAAGGTCATATGTAAGTGTAGTTAAAGATGCATCTGAGTGCCAAGAAACACCATTAACATCGGATAAAACTGTTCCATTAACTAATACTCTCATAGAAGAATATAGTCCACTAAAATATGATAGTGTCTGATAATCTAATGTAAGAGCAACAGATCCTGTTGAACCACTTAAGTCCATACATTTAGTAGCAGACTGTACATGTGAAGTATTAGCAAAAGCAGCAGCTTCTGTAGTATATGCAGACCATCCCGCAAAACCATCACCTCCAGTGAATTCAATAGCATTTGATCCATTCATTGTAGTAGATATAGTAGTATATGAACCTGGGTAAGTTGAAGTAGCAGATGCTTGAAGAGTATCTGTAACTATCCAACCATTAGTACCAAAGTTATATCCATTTGTAGTATCCCAAGATGCTGATGACCAATCTTCATTGAAAGAAGGAACATCACAAATTGTTGCTGAACTAAACGTACATGAACCATCGTCTATTGACGCTAGAGCGTTGTAGTTAGTTGCAAATGGATTTGTACAACCTGAGTAAATACATGAGCCGTCATCTAGTGAAGCGGCTGGGTTGTAGTTATCAGCTGTTGTATCTGTACAACCTGTAACGGCGTCAACAAAACTAGCTAGATCAATACACATATCTGACGTGTAAGAAGTACCTGTATTAGCAGTTATCTTGACATTTACAGATTGTCCAGCGTATGCTGATAAATCAACTAGTAAGTTAAACCACTCAGGTCCTTGATCACCAGAAACAGTAGCTTCTAAATTCCATGTTGCACCATTATCATTGGAAACTAATACATCAAGTGATCCCATAGAAGCTCCATACATACTAACCCAAGCGCTAAAGAATGGATTTGTAAGTGATGAAATATCTACACAATGAGATGACATAGAAACATCATTTCCATAGTTACCAGAGGTTTCAACATACATGTAATAAGCTCCATCATATGCATAACCAGTTCCTAGATAATTTGTTGAATAGTTTGGTCCAGTATTTATAGATCCAGTTCCAAGATTATCCCAGATCCAGTCTCCATAAATTGTACTACCGTTCGTATTATCGTCTGTATTGTTTGTCCAATCAGATGGATTTAATCCTATTTGAGCTATACCATCTTCGAAAGAAGTTGAGTACGTTAATGCATCAAAACATGGGTATAAACAAGAACCATCATCAAATGTAGCTGTAGAATCATAGTTCTGTGCAGTTGGGTCTGTACATCCATAGTTGTATATACATGAACCATCATCAGTATTAGCTAATGGGTCATAGTTGTTAGCAACAGGATCAGTACATCCAAATATTTGTGGGAAACATAAAGTTCCAGTATAAGGAGCTCCACCAGATAGTACAATTGTACCACTTAGGTCAACTAACTCCCAAGAAACCTCAGCTTGCCATGAACCACCTCCGACATCAACTGTATAACAGTCATCTGCTAAACATAAGGAAGCAGTTCCAGCGGAACCATTTGCTAATGTTTGAGAAACCAACATAGCACCTGAAGAAGCAGTCATAGTAAGTGTATTACCATTCCATCCATCTCCAAATGAATCATACATGTTAAGCGTTAAGTAGTTATCAGTACAGAACGCACAAGAACCATCATCAATTGTTGCCGTAGCATCATAATTGATAGCAGTTGAATCTGTACATCCTGAAATACAAACAGCTCCTCCTATGGAAATACCATAAGAACCTGAAGACGCAGCGTTTGGTGCAGCATATCCAAGAGTATCTCCATTAGCGTCAGTAGCTAATATATATCCTTGTGTACCATTAAAGTCTGACCATCCATCTCCGAATGAATCGAACCAATTAATTATATAACATCCATTATTAGCACAGACTTGGTAGTTATATGTAGTAGACGAAGCAGCATATCCACCGACAGGAACTCCAGCCATTGTATCACCAGTTGTTGCATTAATTAATTCCCATCCAGCTTCAGCTCCAAATAAATCAGTAAATACTTCAATATTTATTTCATCGTCAAAACCATAGTATGCACAACTATAAGTACAAGAACTATCATCCAAGTTCGCCGTTGGATCAAAGTTTGTAGCTAAAGAGTCTGTACAACCAGGGTAAGTACATGAACCATCATCAGTATTAGCTAATGGATCAAAGTTAGATGCATTTGGATCAGTACAACCGTTAACTACATTTGCAGCTATGAATCCACTCCATGTAGAAGTACATCCATTACAGTCAGTAATAGTTACAGCGATTGGACCCATTCCTAAACTAGAGACATCTTGAGTAGTAGCTCCATTTGACCAAGCATAAGTATATGTTCCTCCACTTGTGTGTAATAAAACACTTGGGTCGTAAGAAGTTGTACCTCCTAAGTATGCAGCACCTCCAAACGCAGGTCCATTAGCACAAAGCTCACCAGTTGATACTGACAGATTACCATCAGTTGCGTGAGTATTAACAAATGGTGCAGTTGAACCTAATGTGAAGAAATGAGTAGTTGGTGTATGTATAGCAATACCAACAACATCTCCAGGTTGAACAGAAATAGGAGTCATTAATGGAATATATACAGGATCACCATCAAGAGCAACAGAATTTGGAATTGTAGAATTCAATGTCCATCCATTAGAACTTGTAGTATTACCCGCTGCTGAACCAACTCTAGTCCAAATTTCTATGTTACCAGTACCAACGTAAACTCCGTTTTGAGTAATACCTGTAATACCTACAGCACTTGTAGAGGCAGAAACATCAAAATAAGTAGTTGTTCCTGTCGCAGCAGCAGAATAAATATATTCTGTTGTTCCATCCCAAGTGTTTAAAGTATCAGCAGTTCCATTGAAACATGGAGTACCACCAGAAACAGATAAACTCACCGCTCCGTCTGTATTTAATGGTGATGTAGCGTCTACAACAACTGCAGATGCAGAAATTGCTGATGGTTCACCAATAGTTACATTTACTGAAGCTGAACATCCATTTACAGTGTCAGATACAGTACAAGTGTAAGTTCCAGCAGATAATCCTGAAACTGTAGTAGCAGTTGATATAATATTTCCTGAAGCATCAGTCCATGAATAAAGATCAGATCCATTTGAGTTAACAACAGTTGCAGAAGCAGAACCGTCAGCACCTCCGTTACATGATGCATCCCATGAGTAATCTTCAGCGATAGCATAATAAGTACATGGAGTTACACTAAATACGTTGACATTATCAATAACAACATTGTTCCAGCCTGTGTAAGCAGAGGTAGGACCATAATTACAAGAGGCTTCAAACTTAATATATACCTGAGACTGACCTGCAAATGCAGATAAATCAAATGTATATGAGTTTGCTCCAGAATTAACAGTTGTGTTGTTCCAAACACCAACACCATTAACGTCAGTTAGCTGGGTACCATTAGCAAATAATCTTAACCAAGTGTAGGCACCTGAGAAGTAAGATTGTAAATCAGCATCAAATGTCATATTAACAATTGATGATGAATTGCTCATATCAATACATATTTGAGAACTTGATATACGATCTGTTTTTGCATAAGCATCTGCTTCAGTGATAGGAGTAGCACCCCACGATGATGAACCTCCAGTATGAACTAAAGATACGGTATCAGAAATTACATTTGAAGTACTTAAAACAACATCAGACTGTGCACCAGAAAGTGTAGTCCACCCATTCCCAGCTAGGTTAGCGGCTTCAAAATTATCAGAGAAATCTAATGCATTACATACTGGATAAATACATAAAGTACTATCACTCACGTTACACGTAGAACAGTAGTTAGTTGCATTAGGATCCAAACAACCTGTGTATAAACAAGATCCGTCATCAATAGATGCTGCAGCGTTGTAGTTGTCTGCAAAAGGATCTGTACATCCAGTTGTTGGTGCTTCCATAAACTGTAGTAAATCTACAGCCATATCAGAAGTAAAAGATGTCCCTGTAAGTGCCTGTACTCTCACAGAAATCTGTCCTGAGTAAGCAGATAAAGGAACAACAGCCTGATTCCACACATCTCCCTGATCGCCAGAGAGTGTCCATTCGTTAGTCCAAGTAGCACCACCATCTGTAGAGACATCTACATTAACAGTACCCATTGTTGCACCAAACATATGGTAAGCGAAAACAAAAGCTGGGTTAGTCCATGTACTTAAATCTACACAATCAACAGTGATGTCAGCAGTAGAATTACTACCAGCTCCAGATGTTTCAGTGTATATATAATATGAACCATCAAAAGCAGCTGATGGACCAGTATTTCCTGAAGTTGTACCTCCAGTGTTAATAATCCAATCAAGTGTATTAGTTGATGCGTTTGCCCAAGCTCCTAATGAACCACCTTCAAAACTTTCAGTGGTATCACTTGCGATACATGGGTAAGTACAAGATCCATCATCAACAGTTGCTAATGGATCAAAATTTGATGCATTAGCATCAGTACATCCGAATACTGCTGGTAAACAAAAAGCAGGAGATGGTCCTGTGTACGGAGAACCTCCAGAAGCTAGTGTGTTACCCGTAGCATCATCAGTTAGTGTCCAAGAAACTTCAGCAGCCCATGATCCACCACCACAGGTGATTGAATAACAATCATCTGGTAGAGAACCAACATCAGTTCCTATAGAACCTGTGGCCAAAGTAGAAGTCATTACAGCGATACCAGCAGAATTGGTCAACACAAAAGTGTTTCCATTCCAACCATCACCAAACGAGTCATACATTGTTAATGTTACAGATGTTGAAGAAGCATAAGTACAACTTCCGTCATCAACAATTGCATTTGCATCGTAATTAGTTGCATTCGGGTCAGTACAACCTGAAGGTCCCCAACAAACATTATCGGTACCGAAGGCACCACCTGTTAATCCACCAGTGGCATAAATTTGCCCTGTAGCAGAATCAGAGATAGTGTAAGTTCCTCCGTTCCAACCGTCACCAAATGAATCATACATATTCATGTAGTAACAACCGTTAGGCGCTGTAATTGTAGTAACAGATGTAGCATAGTTACCATAACCACTATCAGCAGCTAAAATAGTTCCAGAACCATCAGTTAGGTCCCAAGAAACTTCAGCTCCCCAGTTAGCGGTATTTACAGTGATGTTTACAGTAGTAGCAAATGCGGTGGACACCGTGAACGCTAACGCTGTAACTACAGAAAACATCAGTTTACTAAATTTGTTTTTCATAATACAAGTTTTAGTTAATAAATAGGTTAATTATATATAAAAAAACCCAAGTGCTGGGACACATGGGTAAGTTTATCGAAGTTTTATATGGAGTATTGGAGCACGTGTTAGACGCACTCAAATTAGTTTTCCATAACTGATAATTGTAAAATTTTACCATATGTAAATTTTTGGTTTTTATAAAATCAGACTCCAAATTTATGAAAAATAATCCATCTAAAATCTAAAAAATGAAAAAAAATAGACTTTATTAACATTTCATTATTGAAAACTCTAATTTTACTTGAGATTTACATTTCCATTAACGAAATGAAAACAAATAAGTTTCATAGAAAACAAGTTATTACTGAACAATAATCTTTTCTATATAATGATCAAAATCAAATGAATAAGATATTGTATATATACCCTTGGAATAATTTGATAAATCAATATTATATAAATATTTTTCTTCTTCTAAATCAACCTCTAAAATTAAATCTCCTAGAACATTGTATATTTTAACAGAGCTATTTTCTAAGATATCGTCTTCAATTAAAATATTAAATTTACCTCGACATGGATTGGGATAAAGCTGCAATCCGGAGCTCTCGAGTGTACTAGATTTTCTTATTGATGATGGTGTTGAAAAAAGTATTGGTCCATCCCATGTTGGAGATCTGTACGCTCCACCACTAGAGCTACACCAAGTTCGATAAATTAATCTATATGATGTATTTGGAGTCAAACCATTTTTTTGTTTGCACAGAAGAGGTGAAAATACTCCAGAGCCTCCTATGTTATAATAAGTTGAACCTGCAGAATCAACTCTATATTTAAATCTAACAAACGAATAATTAGAAATTGAATCCCAACAAACCTCTATTTTTGTTGTGGAAAGAGGTGTTACTGAGACATTCGTCATATTGTTACATAAATTATCAGTGGAAAAAGTATCTAACCCGTGCCAGTTTACAACACCAGAATTACAATACCATATTTTAAACTCATATTCGTAATCAGTAGATGGAATAAGATTTAGAACTGTCTTATTAGTGTTAGATGTATTACATCCACTTCCTACTGGAACACCCATAGTTTTAGTTTGCCATGATGAACTTCCTAAAGCTCTGTATCTTATCCTAATCTGATCAACTTGACATCCAGAAATATTCATATTATCCCAGTAAAAAGTAGCTCTATCGTGAATAATATCACTAACAATAATCCCAGATACTTGACCACAATTTGGAGGATATTGACAAGAACCATCATCAATACAAGCTGAAGAGTTATAATTTAACGCGTTAGAATCAGTACAACCAATAACGCCGTAACAACTTCCATCATCAGTAGTTGCGTTAGGGTTATAATTACATGAGGACGGATCAGTACACCCAAGTACATAATATATACAAGACCCATCATCAACATTAGCTAATGAATCAAAATTAAAAGCAGTAGAATCAGTACATCCTAAAATAGGATAAATACAACTTCCGTCATCTATCAATACATTAGAATCATAATTTAAAGCATTACTATCAGTACATCCAAAAATTGAGTAAATACAACTTCCGTCATCAACGTTTGCTCCTAAATAATAATTTAAAGCGAGTGGATCAGTGCAACCATACATAATAGATACACAACTCAAATCAGGACAAGTCGCGAGACTATCATAATTAAAAGCTGTACTATCCATACATCCATAAACACAATAGACACAACTACCATCGTCAGTATTTGCACTTGGGTCAAAATTTAGAGCGACAGTATCCGTACACCCATATACATTTGGTATATTCATTGAGATATTAATATCATCTAAATCAATTCTCCACATATTGGCTGGGCTGTTTGCGTGCCAACCAATATAATAAATTCCATCAGTAGGTACGCTAAATGAAACAAATGTAGAATCATAAGAAATATTAATAATATTGTTCATTTGCAATAAAACAGTTGAGAGTGAAGACGATTGTTGGTTAGAACCTATACATACATTCATTCTTTCCGGATAAGCCGCAGAGGCTACTCTGTATTTGAACTCTAAAGTATAAGTTTTATTTGATTCTAATTTAAAACATTGTGAAATTAACCAATCATCTGCAGAAGTGGTCCCGTTAAAATTATAATTATAGAACGCTCCAAAAGTTTGATTAAATCCTGTGT
>PCAT01000028.1 GCA_002730655.1 Balneola sp. | reverse complement strand
TGTGCGGAGCACGAAGTTCTAATGACATAGCATTTAGTTGAAAATTGAAATTTAATTGATTTATTAAATCATAAATATAATTATACAATATGTATGCGAGCTCTGGCGGTTAACGTTTTGAAAATTATAATATTTGAGTAGGATATTTAGTCTTTAAATTAAATATAATAAGGAGGCAGGTCGTTATTTTTGTAGGACTAGTGAAATTTGTGTTCCTTTATCTACACTTAACATTTTGGCGGCATTCCCTCGATTTATGCCTATTTCCATCATTCCAGAGCTACCAAGAAATGCGGCGGGTTCACCCGGGGCGACATCTTCAAAGGTATTAACCAAATGGTCAATCATGGTGTTTCCAACATATATACGCACTTTTCTACGCCCAATGGTATTTTCTATTAACTCTTCAGAGATGTTAGTAATTAGGTTTCCAAAACGATCTATGTGAATTATCCATCCCTGTAAACCATCTTTATCACCTATAGGTACTGCCCAGTGGTAACTAACTAAATCACTAATAGGGTCTCCAAGCTCTTCTAAACCCACACCCTTGGCTAAATGAGCCGCGATTGGCGAAAATAAATCACGGCCATGAAAGGTTCTTGAGCGAATACCTCTCCAGTAGTTTGGGTTATTTAATTTGTATGCCTTGTAGGTGAATTCCTCGAAAAAAAGCGAAAAAATCCCGTTATCTGGGCCTACAAATATTTGGTTATTTACTTCCAGAGCAATGGGATTTCTATCGGTTCCAACTCCGGGGTCAACCACTACCAAATGGATGCTTTTTTTTGGAAATAGAAAGGCTGTATTTCGGATAACCCATGCACCTGCCATAATATCCTGTGGCGGTATTTCGTGAGATATATCAACAAGCCGGGCATTAGGAGCAATACCAAGCATGACAGCTTTCATGGCGCTTACATAGTGGTCTTGAAGCCCGAAATCAGTTGTTAGGGTAATTATTTTGCCCATAGATGTACTAGGAGCGATAAGGGTTCATGGCAGCGTTAGCTATAGCTATTTAACATAACCGGCATAACCAACATTAACATCTCTTCGCTTTTGTCACTTTGTGTAGGTTTTACAATTCCTGCCTTATTTGGAGATGAAAACTCAAAGCTTACTTCATCTCCATCGATATTTTGTAGTACATCGGATAAGTATTTGGCATTAAAACCAATCTCCATGGATTCGTTATTGTAATCACAATCAATGGTCTCTTTGGCCTCACTACTCATGTCTAAATCTTCGGCACGAATAGTCAATTTATCTGTATCTAGTTTTAGACGAATTTGTCGGGTGGTACTACTTGAAAATATAGAAACCCGTTTAACAGTCGATAACATTTGGTCTTTACTTATAGATAAAAATTTATCATTGTCTCGGGGGATTACTGATTCGTAATTAGGATATTGTTCGTTGATTAAGCGCGTTATTAATTGGGTAGAGCCGCACTTAAAACTTACATGATCTTGATTTACTTGTATGGCAGTTAACTCGTCGGAAATACTCTTTTGGATTAATGCTAGTGCTTTATCAGGAACAATAAAGGATTGTTCTTTTACGGCAGTCATTTCAGTGGTGCTATATTTAACTAACCGATGACCATCGGTTGAAACAAATCGAGTTGAATTAAGTCCAACCTGAAAATTGACGCCCATCATCGCCGGTCGTAAGTCATCGTTGGATACAGCAAAAAGTGTTTTAGCAATGGCTTGTTGAACAACTTTCGTATGGACCTCGATGGTAGTTCCATCCATTAAGTCAGGCACTTCAGGGAAGTCATCGGCATTATCACCCGCTAGTTTATAGTTGCCTTTATCAGTTTTAAATGAAATATTATTTTGGCTGTCTACCTCAAAAAAGACCGTTATGTTGGGGAGTTGACGAAGAGTTTCAAGAAGTCGTCTTGCTGGTATCGCGATAGAACCGGGCTCTTCAATATCCGCTTCTACACGCTGCATAATAGAGATTTCTAAATCTGTGGCACTTAATTTTATACTACTCTCTTCACTTTTAAATAAGATTGTTTCTAAAATAGGCAAGGTTGCTTTATTTGGTACGGCACCAATTATGGTGGAGAGGCCTTTGTTGAGTTCGTTACTGGATACAGAAAATTTCATAGATGGTTGAATTATAGGGGTTTGTTCGACGGTTTAACGGTTGGATTGCCCTTTCCAACATATGTGCTTATACTAAGAAAATACGGTACTCTCTGCAACAAATTACCGTGCATTTTTACGAATTCACTTTTGAGCATTTTATATCTTTAATAGGTAGGTATAAAAACAATAAACCACATCATTTTGTATACATCAATATTGTATAGTAGACGCTGGCTTTTTGTCGTTTTTTTTCTGTTTTGTGCTCCGGAGCAGACCCTGTCTCAGTCCCTTCATGCGAAATATGGAAGTGAATTTCTGCGAGTGGGTGCAGGGGCAAAAGCGTTGAGTATGGGTGGGGCACAAGTGGCTATTAGCCAAGGGGTAAGTGCGGCATACTGGAATCCTGCGGGCTTGCGATCAGTAGAGGATGTGCAAATTATGTATATGCATTCTGAACGCTTTGGAGGGATAGTGGGCTATGATTATGGATCCTTGGCATTACCTTTGTCCCAGGATCGAGGCGTGTTGGCCCTTACTTTTTTTCGACAAGGGGTCGACAATATTGCTAATACATTAGACGCTTGGGATCCAAATCGAGGGGATAATGGTGGGCCTAAAGCCAACGTTGAACAATACATCACTCGTTTCAGTGCTACTGATATGGCGTGGTATTTATCCTATGCATCTGGACAAGCACCGGGCGATTTACCAATTTATTACGGTGGCTCTTTAAAATTTATAAGACAAAAATTAGGCCCTTTTGCAAACGCATGGGGGTACAGTTTAGACTTGGGAGCGCAAGGTCGTTGGAAAGAATGGTTTTGGGGTATTCAGTGGATCGATGCCACCACATTGCGGAAGGTATGGACGGTTAACCAAAATCAATTTGATGGGTATGAAGAAGTGTTCGGAGATCAGACCCCAGAGGGATCCGATGAATATGTACGCCCATCTTTAAGAGTAGGAATAGCACGAAGTTTTCTCTACAAGGAGTGGACTGTCAATGCTTCATTTGATGTATTAAGTATGTTTGAGGGAAGAGAGGCTTATTACCTGAACCTCGGGTCATGGAGCTTAGAGCCATGCTTTGGTGTGGAAGGGGTGTTTAGGGAACATTTATCGCTGCGCATGGGTCTTACTGATTTATATCAAGACCCCTTTTCGGGCTTGACGATGCGCCCTACTTTTGGGATGGGAGTAGAAGTCTACAAATTTGCTATTGACTATGGATTTATGGGTTTTGCAGGTAGCGGAGCTGAGCTGGGCAGTACGCATCGCGTCTCTGTTCGTCTTGTATGGGATTAATAATGATAATGAGTTCGATTCGCAAAATTGTTCTTTTAGGACCTACTGCGGTAGGTAAAACCAATCTATCCATTGGCTTAGCAGAAAAACTCAATACAAGTATAGTTTCGGTTGACGCCCGGCAGTCGTATCGTTATTTGAATATTGGAACGGCTAAGGCAAGTGTAGAACAACGCAAGCAGATCCCCCATTTTAACGTAGATATCTTAGATCCGGATGAGTTGGATTCACCGGTTACCTTTTTAGAGCGTGTTCAACAATGGTATTCTGAACATTGTCAGAATTATCCAAATAGTCCATTGATTTATGTAGGTGGATCTACTTTATATTTAAGTAGTTTGATCATTGGCCTAGACTCGACACCTAAAGCCAACCCCGTCCGCGTTACTCGATTAAAAGAGCAAGCTAGAATTGAGGGAATAGAAAGGTTATATGAAAAACTCCAACGGGTTGATGCAGACTATGCTCGGAAAATGGATGGGTTAAATCCTCAGCGTATTATTAGAGCCCTAGATGTATATTATGAAACAGGAGAGCCCTTTAGTTCCTTTCATTCAAATACAACCCCAACTTGTCCTAAAGACACCCTTGTATTTGGTCTTAATAGGCCTCGTTCAAGCTTGTACGGACGTATTGAAAAGCGGGTAGATCATATGATTGAGCAAGGATTCGTTGATGAAGTGAGGCGACTCTTGGAAAGGGGTTTCACATCAAAAAACCAGGCACTACAGACCGTTGGGTATTCAGAAATAATTTCACACCTTAATGGAGAGCTTAGTCTTGAGCAGGCAGTTAAGAAAATAAAGACCCACACTAGGAGATATGCAAAAAGGCAGGAAACATGGTTCCGTAAATGGTCATTCATTAGATGGTTTAATCTCGAAGAACAAACAGAGCATGAGATATTGGATTTAATTTCACAAGAAATTGAATTTAAACTCAATAAAAGAGCATAAGACTAGCAATTTTTTAAAGGATACATTTAGCAGCTAAACCTGAGAAACCCTACCTTAAGGTATCACTTAATATTATTCACTTATGTTCAAAGCAAAAGTAAGCGTAACCTTACGCCCGTCCATTTTAGACCCAAAAGGAAAAGCCGCTCACCATGCCCTAGAAAATTTAGGACTAACCAATATTGAAAGAGTTCGTATTGGTAAATTTATCGAAATCGATGTACAAGCTACTAACGAAGAAGAGGCAAGAAGTATTGTAGAATTGGCTTGTAGTAAACTATTGGCTAATGAAGTAATGGAAGATTTTCATATTATGTTTGAATTTTAGTCAAGGAGAAATTAATGTATTTACATCTATCTCATACTCTAGGGTCCCTTAAAGAGGTAAGAAATGAGGGTGATTTAGAAACCATTGCCCAAGAAGAAATTGAGGAAGCGATTCAAACACCTTGGAAACTTATTCTTTATAATGATGAGGTACACACTTTTGAAGAAGTTATTCAACAACTTATAAAGGCATTGAAGTGTGAGCGAGATCGTGCCCAACAGTTAACATTAAAAGTGCATAGCGAGGGCAAAGCAATTGTTTTTGAGGGAGAGTTTGAGGAGTGTCTAAAGCGCGATTATATTTTAAGAGAAATTGAGTTAATAACAGAAATAAAAGGCTAATTTCAAAAGAGGTATAAGGTGGCAAAGGTTGGCGTTATTGTATTTCCAGGTTCAAATTGTGATCATGATGCATATCATGCTCTAAAATATGTGATGAATGTAGATGTGAAATTTCTTTGGCATAAAGAAACAGATGTATCCGGATTGGATATAATTATTATTCCTGGTGGATTTTCCTACGGAGATTATCTTCGTTCAGGAGCCATTGCTCGCTTTTCACCAATTATGCAAGAGTTGATCGAATTTGTTAAAAAAGGCGGGCCGGTAATGGGAATTTGCAACGGTTTTCAAATATTGCTAGAAGCGGGATTAATACCTGGTGCTATGAGGCATAATGAAAAACTTAAATTTATATGCAAGGATGTGCATATACGAGTAGAAAGTACTCAAAGTATATATACCTCTTCTTTGCAAAAAGACCAGCTTCTTAAGATTCCGATCTCCCATGGTGAAGGGAACTATTATATAGATAACGATGGGATTAAAGAGCTGCAAGACAATGATCAAGTACTTTTTCGTTATGTAAACGCTCATGGAGATGCTACGCCAGAAGCCAATATTAATGGCTCTGTTGATCATATAGCGGGTATAACGAATAAACAAAAAAATGTATTGGGCATGATGCCGCATCCTGAGCGGGCTATGGAACAGCTGTTGGGTAAAGAAGATGGTAAGCAAATTTTCGAGTCTATTTTACAGGCGCTGGCAATTTCATGAGCGGAGTAGTGCCACATATGATCCCATTAAGTAGCGAAAACTCTAAGGCTCACGCGTTATATGGTAAAAAGTTGGTCAAGCGTTATAAAAAACGTAGAGTAGTTGATGAGGTCTCTATACGTGTAGAACAAGGAGAAATAGTGGGGTTATTGGGTCCTAATGGTGCGGGTAAGACCACAACCTTTTATATGATGGTTGGACTAATTACACCGAATGAGGGAGAAATATATTTAGATGAGGAGCGTCTTACTCAAACACCCATGTATAAACGAGCGCGAAAAGGGATCGGATATTTAGCGCAAGAAGCGAGTGTATTTAGGAATTTAACTGTTTATGAAAATTTGACTGCCGTATTACAATACAGGGGGCATGATAAGGTTGAAATTAAACGACGTTGTGAGGAATTGATTGAAGAATTCTCTTTACAAAAAGTCAGGGATAGTCAAGGGTATAGGTTATCTGGTGGTGAACGGAGAAGAATAGAAATAGCAAGAGCATTGGTGACTAAACCAAACTTCATTTTGTTGGACGAACCCTTTGCAGGCGTTGATCCAATAGCTGTTGAAGATATTCAACAGATAGTCTCCACATTAAAATCTCAGAACATTGGTATATTAATTACTGATCATAATGTACATGAAACTCTAGCAATTACAGATCGTGCCTATCTTATGTTTGAGGGTAAAATTTTAATGGAAGGTTCTGCCGGCATGCTAGCAAATGATGAAAAAGCTAGAAAATTATACTTAGGGGAGTCATTTACTTTGGGACGTTATATCAAAACGTGATATAATAGCTTGTATATTTAGCAGGCTTATTAAATTTTTATAATTAATCCTATTAATAAAAATAATTATATGAAAGAAATTACGGTTCAACAATTAAAAGAGAAATTAATCGACAAGAGCGAACATTTTATGTTAATTGATGTTAGAGAAGATTTTGAATATATGGTATCTAATAATGGGGGCGAGCATATACCATTATCCAACCTTCAAAGTAGAGTGCATACTCTTAATCAGGTTGTAGAGTACGCTATAATATGTCGTACTGGTGCACGTAGTGCAAATGCATGTATTTTTTTAGGGCAAGAAGGCTTTGAAAATGTGTACAATGTTAAAGGCGGAATGAAGGCGTGGGCTTCTGAAATTGATCCTTCTATAACCGTCGCATAGACTTATTCTGGGTGTTTAATAGAATATGATAGAGTAAATCTGTATGATTCATTGAACGGACCAAACTGCCCACACTCCATTTTTAAATACTCTAGATTCACTAACTTAATATTATTGCTATAGTTAAAATACTAGTCATGATTTATTTTACTGTAAGGTTGAATAGTTTCTCCTGCTAAATTTAAGTCAAGTAGGTCAATTATTAGAAAAGCTCAATCTAGTGAGTAGCTTAATACATTTGATGTATTTAATGAGAGACATAACCAGTAATGATATTTATGACAAACCTATGAAATCGCAGCGATTTGGTTTAGTAGCTCCTGGTTACTCTCTGTATTTTTTAGCACTTTGAGTAAGCCTAACATGGATTCCTTTGGAGATTTTTTTAGTAGATATCTCCGTACCATATTTCGTTCTTCTAAGGAATCAGTTATGAATTTAGCTTCATTTCTAGTTCCAGAGGAAGTGATGTTGATGGCTGGATAAATACGGTCATTCGCCAATTCTCTATCCAATACCAGTTCCATATTTCCGGTCCCTTTGAATTCTTCGAAGATTAAATCATCCATTCTTGAGTTCGTTTCAACTAAGCAGGTAGCAATAATAGTCAAAGAACCGCCACTTTCAATTTTTCGTGCAGAACCAAATATTTTTTTAGGAATTTCTAGGGCTCGAATATCCAAACCTCCGGATAATGTACGACCGCTATTACTTTGAATAGCATTATAGGCTCGCCCGAGTCTTGTAAGAGAATCAATTAATAGGACTGCATCTTGACCCATTTCGGCCTTTCTTTTGGCATATCCTAGAGTCATCTCAGTGATACGTATATGGCTATGAGTTTTACGATCATTGGAAGAGGCAAAAACTTCAGCATTTGAAGACCGGATAAAATCGGTCACTTCCTCAGGGCGCTCGTCTACTAGAAGGATACTTAAGTGCACATCTGGATGATGATGAGCAATAGAGTCAGCTATTTGTTTTAATAAAACGGTTTTGCCAGTACGAGGAGGCGCAACTATTAAGGCTCTTTGTCCTTTGCCGATAGGAGCCACTAAATCGATTACTCGCATTTCGGTATCTTGTGCTCGGTCACCTAAACGAATCCAATCTACAGGCATGATAGGAGTTTGTCGTTCAAATTTGGAGCACTTTGCCCAAGTATCTAAACTCTGATGGTTAATATTATCCACGCTGGCCACATGCCGGTTACCTTGAAAATCTTCCTCAAATTCTCCCTCTATAATAAGACCTTGGCGTAAATCTAAGTCTTTAACTTCATCAGGCTTTAAGAAAGGATCTTTAGGATGATAGCTAAACTCATGATTTAGTTTTCTTATGAGCCCCCACCCTTTTTCATTAATTTCTAGAACCCCAGCAAACCGGCCCGCAATACCTTGGTTTTGGTTCCAATGAAACTTAGGAATAAAAACATGATTGGACCTACTGTTGTTTTTATTATTCCGCTTATTATTTCGCTTATTTTTATTGCGCTTATTTTTATTGTAGTTATTTTTATTTCTTGCCATTAATAATTATTCAGTGTACGTCAGTGCTCCAAATTAAACCGTCAAAAGAGGGTTATCAATATACTCATCGTAAGTGGATGTTAAACTGAAGGGAGGAGCTTGTATAAGAATGGTGACACAGAATCGGTCTCCAACTAAAGAATTGATTATAAAATATACGAATGTTTTACCCTATTACAAATGAATTCGTAATAAAAAATAATTGGTTAAACGATAAATTAATATACCTAAAAAAGTTTATCGGACTATTGTATACTCACTAATCCAGTTGTAACAATTGTCCAAGGAACCATTTACACTCACTTTTTGACCTTGTTCGTACCCTAAAGTAAAGAACTTGTCCTCGGTAGATGGTGTCACTGCTTGGTATGTTGCTAACTGGGAATTCACAGTATTAGTCACGCTAGCATCTACCGATTTTGCTCGATTTAAATAATCTAGAACGACCCAATATACAACCTTATCTCTTGCCTCTAGTTTACGATTCTCAGTACATGAACTTACAGCTTGCCCATAGATAGAGGCCAATTTAATGTATGCACGCCCAAAAGAATCATCTATTGCTAATGCCTCTTGAATATACTTTTTGGAGATTGACAACTGTCCTGTACTTGAGTAAACATCAGCTAATTCTAGGTTTATATTCTTTTTCTCATTGTCATTATTAGCCATTTCTAAAGCTTGTTTGAAATAATCTGCTGCCTTGGTATATGAAGCATTACCTTTCTCAGTTTCTGCAAGTGCTTTAGCACTTGCAAAACTTGGCTCTAATTTGTGGATTAGCAGGGTAGTTTGAAGGAATTCTTCTGTCATATTAAGATCTTCTTGTGCTTCTGCAACACATTTAAGGTCATCGATCGATTCCGGATTTTCGTTTAACTTGGTACCACAAAATTCGAGCCGCTCTTCTGGTGTATTAAATAGTGATTCTAGGGTTTCATCAAAATAAGTGCTTAACTCCAAACCTGCATAAAGTGTTGCTTTCTCAATCATGTTTATGACTATATCTTTCTCAGCCTTTCGTACAAGATCGTCAATAACCACGCGAACGTAATAACCCTCACCTAGTAGAGTAGTTTTTTCTACATCTATCTCAAACATAGCTTTGAAATCACTATAAGCCATGTCAAGTCCACCTTCGATATTTTGATAATTTTCTAGAAGATATCGGCCTCTGTCCTGATGGAGCTCATATTTATCTACTTCCTCATCGGTGAAAAAAGTAAATTGCTCTTCAAAAAGACTTAATGCGGTATCAATATAAGCCTCACGTATACTTGGGTCTTGTTCTCCTAAACCGATCTGTGTATATATGTCAATGAACTTTGGATATTGGCTCGCTAAGTTGAATCGGGGGTATCCTTCTAATACTTTGGTTTTACTGCAGAGTAACCATCGTCCGTACATCAGGGCAAATGGATAATCTTTATTTTTATAATTGTCTTGGAATATGGAAAAAGCAGCCAGTTCGTTCATCCCGTAAGGAGGAGTGACAGTACAATTTTGCGCTTTTATTTCAGAAGTAATTAACAGTAAAAACCCAAGTAGTGTTGCTAGAACTTTCATGATACAATTTCGTTAGTTAAGTCAATAACAGCTTATTTTTATTGTAATTTAGGACGTAAAAACATGATTTCAGCAAGATTCACTGAAAGCCCAATAGCCCAAATATTCTCTTTAATTAGGTTACTATCAGTGGTTCCTCTGAACCCGTATCGCAAGCTTAAATCCATAGATGAAGGACTTCGCGATAATATCCCTAACCCAGTATGAAGCCATAACGTTCTAATTTCTTCTTTTTGGACAATTATGTGTCCGCTGTCATAAGATAATCCAGCTGAATATTTAAAACTGGATAAAGGTCCATTTTGTGCTTTTTTATATGGATGAAATTGTGCTCCAAATCCAAAACGCATTCGGTCTGCCATAATAGCGCCATCATTTCCAACTAGATCATTGGTGTAGTCTGACCATCGCTGAAATTGTCCCTCTATACTAATATTAAAACGAGTATGGGGTGCATAGCCAATGCCAGCTGCATATTCTAGAGGGAGTCTCATTTCCCCCCTTTTGCTAGTTAATATGTTGGATAAGTCTACTGTTTTACTACCAGATTCAACCACTTTTTCAGTGGTGTAATTTTGTCTTAAAGTCATATTGAAAGGAATGTTTACCGTAGCACCAACTGAAATTTTATCCTGTATTCTGAACAAATTTCGAAAACTACCTGCAACACCAAGGCGTTGTGAAAATGCAGCACCGCTAATGGTTAGTTTTTGCATTTGCTGCGAATAAAGTGAAGAATTAAAAGAAAATGCTTCTGAGGTTTGCAAACTGAAAAATGCAACTGAAGGTGCATAGCCAATAGAAATTTGGTCATTAACTTCCCATCCGAAACCTACTTCGAATTTATTCAACCCTCCTATTTGTTGTAGTTCAGAATTGTATCCAACAGTATCTCCATATGTCAAAAATTCTTTTGTTTTAATTAATTTTAGATTGGAACGAGTGACTGGATATAAACCAACAGATACTCCAAGCTCACTTGATTTAAGAGGGAATAATAATTGAAGATATCCTTTTTCAAACAGAGTAGATACACCTGTAGTTTTGGTGTTTTTTAATTGGATACTTTGTATGCTTAAATCTGAAGCTCCTTGGGTGTAATAGGTTTGTGACCATAAAGCAGGGTTCGTAAGGCCGGCAACTTCTTGATTAATGCTAGAAATACCAAATATACCGTGCGACTTAGCAGATCCGGTTTCAATTTCAACAGGATAACCAATACCATATGCGGAATAAATTGACCCACTGGAATACAGATTAGTAGATTGAATTTGAGCTACGATTACAGAGGAGCTAATAAGAAGTAGTAATAACCCCAATAATGAAGTCTTGTAAGAAGTTATATATGTAGACGTAAACGAAATTGTTATCATTTTTAATACTACTTTTGGACCTCAGATTTTATGGAATGAATAATTAGCCGAGGTCGCTTATCAGATGAGGCTTCATTATTATAAAGAATATTGGAGCCTATATAGCCTGCATTAGCATATGGGTATATATAAGAATCTTTAATTGGGTTATTGTTATAAATTTGATCATTCAGCAAGCGAGTAATATCAAAACGGAAGCGCCCCCTGGAAGGATATCCACTGATGATATTTTCATCTGAAAAGCCAAACTGGTAGGCTAAATCAATAAAATCTCCCTCGCTCATTCGAAAACCAGGAACATTCAAACGTTGCTCATGTTCGGATAAACTAGTACTTGCTCGTGTTGTATCTTCTTCCAAAACCAATTCGGCCCGAACAAAATTATTATTTGGTAACTGTTTACCGATATTTTTTATATCTATTTTTATCACCTTCTCAAAGGTGTTGTGAAGCAGCATACGATTAGGAATAGGGTCAATATCTCCCCTTTCTATTTTATAGCCCCAATCTTGCATGCCATATGAACTAGTATCTTCTTGTCCAATAACCAATAAACGGCTGGTGCTTAAGGTAGCAAATCGAATTCGATTAGTTGTATTTTTTGGAACAATAGCTAACCCAAAATCTTCTTCAGCATATCTAGTTAATCGAGTACTGTCATCGTCAATATTAAATATTTCCCTATAAAAGGCATCCCAACTTCCGCCAAGGGCTACATGAACGTTACCGTTTGTATCTATATCGGTATCGTTAAAACCGCCAATTCGTTCAAGTTCTAGGTCAACTTCGGTAGATTGTCTAAAACTAGGACCATGCCAATTATTTTGAATTCGATATACATCAAATACGGCGGTTGAACTGGTATCCCCATAAATTTCATCTTGCATTATATGAAGTTTCAATTCAAAGCTCATGTTATCAAGTACAGTATCAGTATTTGAGGCGTTGATAGAAGGCTTAAAGTAGAGAGTGCTGATTAGTTGACCAAAAAGAGGGTCTTGAAAAGATCCTAGCGCGGAGTACGTTAATTGACCTAGATAAGGATCAATACTTATAAAATCTATTTGATCGATAAGTACAGTATCTATCTCTATGGTTGACTCCTGAATAAAATCTACACCAACGGTGTAGGTTTCATCACATGCAGTCATACCGAAAAAAACAAGTATAAAAAAAATAAGCCACCTTTTTGAAACAGCTTTGTCCGTTAAATACATATGATGACAGTCTTCTTTTTAATTCCTATTTAGTTATAGTTTTGTAGTAATCGGAAAATTTAATTGAAACATCTTCAGGCGCACCTTGAATTTTCACAGGAGAAACATTCAATTCATTAAAAACGTCATTAAATTCGTCTTTTAAAAAGTTTCCAGTGACTACATGATCACTAAATAGGAGTCCTAATTTCAATAAGTCCACTTTACCTTCATCAGTTAGTTTGGCAATGTCAACATTATCGGGCAAACCAAGTAACTCTAGGATTTTGGCTGTGTCTGCAGTTCCATCGTTTTCTGGATGATGTAAATTGTAGATTATCTTTGAATTTTTAAAGATAGGTTCGTCTTTATATTTAGTTTTTACTAGAAGAGGAATGAGACCTGCGGGCCAGTCATGGCAGTGTATGATGTCAGGCTCCCAACCTAGTTTCATAACTGTTTCGAGCACCCCTTTATTGTAGAAGGCTAATCGCTCGGCATTATCTGGATAGAACTCTTCGTCTTTTGGGTTTTTGAAAAGACCCTTTCTTTTAAAATATTTATCGTTGTCTAAAAAATAAACTTGTAGTTTTGCATTGGGAATACTAGCTACTTTAATTTTCATACTTTCCGCGGTATCTCCTACTTCCACTTCTATTCCAGACAAACGTATGACCTCATGTAAACGATTTCTACGGTCATTTATCGTGCCATATTTTGGAAGCAAGATGCGAATTTCAAAACCCTTATCTTGTAACGATGCAGGTAAAAAACGTAATAAATCCGCTGTAACGGTCATGCGTGCGAATGGGGAGATTTCAGCGGCGGCGTATAAAATTTTCATAATGGATTATTATTCTTTATCGTTCATTCCGTTCGCTTTGATCACTTGATCCAATTCGTTACCCTTTCCTAGTGAATAGAAATCTAAGAGAGTATCTCCTCGTAATCCTAACCGTAAGGTTTCTAAAGGAATCACTTCTTCGGGTTGAATATTTCCTAAGTTTACATTAGAACCATATTTACGGATAAACCAAACTTGCTGTTCTTTTTTAGGTGCCTCGAAAAGCAAGTATTTGGCAGGTATTTGATCTGTGATTTCCTCAAGTAAACCAGATCGAATCTCACCATTCGGGCGAAACATTCCAACAGTACCACTTTCTCTAGCTTCGCAGATAACTTTCTCGGAACCAGCTTCTAGTTCTTGTTGAATAGTTCGCACCCACTTGTAGGGAGGAATGATCTCGTTAGGGTTCTTACTACCCACTTCAGAATAAACCGTATAATCGCTACTTAATTCTTTGATGATAGCTTGTTTTTTATCATCCGATAACAAAATAGTGCCATTTGAAACCTCTAAATGCGAAATTTCGTAGTGTTCCATCAATTTTCGATAATCGGAGAGCTGGTTACGCATCAGGTATGCTTCAAAAAGAGTACCACCAAAGTAAACAGGTATCCCAGCTTTTTGATAAACCTTAATCTTTTCCTCTAAGCCTTGAGTTACATAGGATGTGCCCCACCCAAGCTTAACTATGTCAATGTGTTTCGAGCATACGTCAACTAGATCTTCTACTTGACGTATGCTGTATCCTTTGTCCAATACCAGGGTTATACCTTCAGTTCTAGGTTTTACAGATCGTTCAGGTAGATTCTTCAATGAAAAAGACATATTGTAATTTTTTATTGCAATTCAAGAATATAAGAAAAAGGCGGTTTTAAATGAAAAAACACCTTTTTTATTTATTTAGCCTTATTTATTTCGGTCATGCCGGTTACTTAAATGAATGAGATTGCAAATTTTATTACGATCAATTTCTTGTAGCATTTCCGTAGTGTATCTCCAAAGCCAATTACCGGATGAAGTTCCTGGAAAATTCATACGGTGTTCTGTTGATAGGCTCATAAAGTCCTGAAGGGGAAAGATGGCCTGATCACCTACAGAAAGCATTCCAAGTCGAATAAAAGCCCAATTTATATGTGTTCCATCGGATTGACTATAGGTTCTAGCAAAATGCTGTTCGTACTCGGGGGCTTGCTCATACCATCCTTTTGAAGTGTCATTGTCATGTGTACCACTATATACCACGCAATTTTGAGGATAGTTATGGGGTAAGAAACTATTGTCAGATTCGGCGTCAAAGGCAAATTGAAGAATTTTCATGCCAGGAAATGCATACTTGTCGCGTAACTTTTCTACCCTTTCGGTAACAAAACCTAAATCTTCCGCAATGATAGGTAATTCGCCGCATTCTTTTAAGATGGTATCAAAAAATTTTTCTCCAGGGCCCTCAACCCAGCGCCCATTTACAGCAGTTTTTTCAGAAGCTGGTATTTCCCAGTAAGCATCAAACCCTCTGAAGTGATCTACTCTGATTGCGTCGCAAGTCAAAAACATATGTTTAAACCGCTTAACCCACCATGAGTAACCATCTTTTTCTAAGGCCCCCCACTGATACTGAGGGTTCCCCCAAAGCTGCCCTGTATCACTGAAATAGTCCGGAGGAACCCCAGATACTAAAGTTCTATTTCCTTGTTTATCTACAGCAAAATACTTTGAATTGGCCCATACATCAGCGCTATTGTGATCGACAAAAATAGGGATATCGCCAATAATACGAATTCCCCTAGTGTTTGCATACTCTTTTAATGCTATCCATTGATTTAAAAACTCGTATTGAAGCCAATACTCTAATTTAATTTCTTGAGCATAGTTCTTTTTTGCTTTATTAATAGCTTCTTTTTTGTGTGTAGCAATATCAGAATCCCAACTATTCCAGGGACGCATTTGGTGACTTTTAGCTACGGCCATAAACAATACATAATCATCTAACCAATGAGCATGCTCCAGTTTGAATAGCTCAAATTTTTCTACTTCATCTCCGACTAAGGTCTCATAAAAGCTATTTGAAGCTAGTTTTAATGCCATCGATTTTTTTTTAACCACTTGCTGATAAGCTACAGTAGTGGTTGAGGGTATAATGAGCGAACGGACTTCTGAAGCAGTTAAGAGTCCTTTTTCAAAAAGAATATCGGGACTTATCAAATAGGGGTTACCAGCAAAAGCAGAATAGGAAGCATAGGGTGAATTTCCATACCCTGTGGGCGTAAGAGGAAGCACTTGCCAGATACTCTGTTGAGTATCTTCTAAGAAATCTAGGAACATTCGTGCTTCATAACCAAAATCTCCAATACCGTATTTTCCTGGAAAAGATGTGGGGTGCACTAAGGTGCCGCAGGATCGTGGAAATCGCATAACTTAGTTCTTTAGTTTTAATATGATCCCAGCCAAAGGAGGAATATCGATCGATATTGACGAAGTGAAATTATGCCATGACTCTGTCGATGCAATGCATTCTTTAACTCCAACATTACTCCCTCCATAATACTCTGAATCACTATTAAACAACACTTCGTAATTACCGGTGATAGGGACTCCTACACGATAATTTAGATGTACAGTAGGTGTGAAATTTAATACAACTACTACAAAGTCGCCGGAATCTTTTGCTTTTCTTATAAAAGAAATTAAACTATTGTCCACATCATGGAAATCAATCCACTCAAAGCCTTTCCAATCTGTATCAAGTTCGTACAGTGAAGCTTGATTTTGGTGGAGATAATTTAAATCCTTAACTAGGGTTTGTAGCTGCTGGTGGGGGGTATATTCACATAGATGCCAGTCAAGTGAATGAGCATCATTCCATTCATGCCACTGTCCAAACTCAGAACCCATAAACAGCAATTTTGCACCCGGATGAGCATACATATAAGTATATAATAATCTCAGATTAGCAAATTTTTGCCAATTATTACCGGGCATTTTAGATAGCATAGATTTTTTCATATGTACTACTTCATCATGTGAAAAAGGTAAAATGAATTTTTCACTGAAGGCGTAGACCATTGAAAATGTAAGATTTTCTTGGTGATATCGGCGGTAGATGGGGTCTTTTTCAATATAGCTTAGTGTATCATTCATCCACCCCATGTTCCATTTATAATCGAACCCTAGCCCATTTTGTTGGATGGGTGTTGTGACTCCAGCCCAAGAGGTAGATTCTTCAGCAAAAGTCAGGCAGCCAGGAAAATATTCATGTACGAAGTAGTTGAATTTTTTTAGAAACTCAATGGCCTCAATATTTTCTCGGCCCCCATACTTATTTGGTATCCAATCATCATCTTCTCTGGAATAATCCAAATAGAGCATAGAAGCGACCGCATCTACCCTTAAGCCGTCAATATGATAATAATCTAGCCAAAATAAGGCGTTTGAAATCAGCAAATTTTGGACTTCTGTGCGCCCAAAATTAAAAATAGCGGTACCCCAATCTTTATGTTCTCCCTGTCGTGGGTCTTCATGTTCAAATAGCCCTGTACCGTCAAAACGGTAGAGTCCATGTACATCTTTTGCAAAATGAGCAGGTACCCAATCTAGAATGACTCCAATATTATATGCATGGCACTGATCAACAAAAAACATTAAATCTTTTGGGGTTCCGAAACGAGAGGTAGCTGAAAAGTAACCTGTTTGCTGATATCCCCAGGAAGGATCATAGGGGTGTTCTGCAATAGGCATGAGTTCAATATGGGTAAAACCGAGGTTTTTTACATAAGGGATAAGTTGTTCAGCAAGTTCACGATACGATAAAAAATTTTTTTCACTATTTCGTCTCCATGACCCTAGATGGCACTCATAAACTGAAATAGCTTGTTCATGATGTCGACTTTGACGCTCCTTAATCCATCGTTGATCCTTCCATTTGTATCCATTTAAATCATGTACAATGGAGGCACTCTGCGGCCTGATTTCTGAAAAAAAAGCGAAGGGATCGGCTTTTTTTAGAGGGGCATCCTGTCGAGGACTTTTAATTTCAAATTTATAAGTGTCGCCTGAATTAACATGTGGTATAAAAAGCTCCCAAAGCCCCTGGTTATGATACTTTCTCATCCGATGGACCCTACCATCCCATTGATTGAACGAACCTATGACACTAACCCGGGTGGCAGCAGGGGCAGTCACCACAAAATGACTTCCCTGAACACCATTTATTGTTTTTGGATGCGCCCCCATAAAGAAATAGGACTTGGTATGATTTCCCTCTTCCCAAAGATGTAAATCAAGCTCTTCAATTATGGGTTGAAACCGATAAGGGTCGTCAATGGAGTAAGTTTGGCCTTGAAATGGGGTAATGGATAAGCGGTATGCAGGTATTTTTTTTCTTCTGAGAAATATCCATTCAAATAGTCCACCCTCGGATAGGCGGTTCATAATATGGCGAGTCTTTGGTGAAATAATTAATTCAACTTGTTTAGCATCTGGCCTAAAAACCCTGATAATTATCTTCTTTTTACCGTTTATCTCGGTGATATGAGGACCCAAAATACTAAAGGGATCGCCATGCGATCCATCATCAATGGATTGAATAATTTCCTGCGTTAACAAATGACTTTCTAAAGTTTGATTATTAAAGAACGAGAAAAAGGCGGTTTAAAGAGACAAGAATATATGAATTTAGGTGTTAAATAATGTCCTAAGTACCTTCAAATATGTGTTTAAAGGGAACATTCTCTATTTTACTTTATCTCTTATTTAACCATTTTGACTCATGAACATTTCTAGACGGATTGCACGGCGATATTTGTTTGCAAAAAAACATGTTTCTTTGGTTTCTGTACTTACGTATATAAGTATATCAGGTATTACCATTGGGGCTGCTTTACTCATTATTGTTTTATCTATTTTCAATGGTTTTTTTACAGTCATTCAAGGTTTTCTATTGGGATATGACCCAGCTTTACGGGTCGAAAGTATAGGCGGGCCAGTACTAGAATGGAATGATAAATTGGGACAGCAATTTCAGAACGATCCTAGGATCGTGGAGTACACCCCTTTTGTGGAAGGTATGGCCTTATTACGTACCCGCAGCTCCAATGGAGTGCAACCTTATGAAAATAAAGTAATACAAATTAAGGGTATCCCGACGAATTTGTCTAGTAGCTATAAAATTAATCACACCGCATCTATAAACCTCCATAAAACGACTCCTGATGATATTATTGTAAAAAAGGAACAAAAGGGTGTGGATGTACATGATAAGCGAGGTTTTTTACAAAATTTACCCCTTAAAAGTGGCGTCAAAAATTTACATACCCTACAGGGTCTTCCTGGTATACTTATTCCAGAATATTTGCGCGCGGATTTACAGCTAGAATTAGGAGATGAAGTGGTTTTATTGAGTGCCAGGCATATGCATAAAGTGCTAACTCAAATAAGTATTCCGCGATCTATGATTTTTACTGTAAGAGGGGTTTATGAACTCCCTTATATTTCGTCACCACCACCCATTTTACTAGATATTTCAGCGGCGCATAGGTTATTTTTGACAAGGAATAAAATTTCAGGCGTGGATTTATCAATGGACAACATCCTCCAAGCGGATGAGGTTAAGGCAACTCTGGAAACTATTAAGGATGATATTTTTAGCTCTGATATTGTTTTAAAAACATGGTATGATTTACAAAAACCCTTATATGATGTTATGAATTTAGAAAAGTGGGGGGCATTTATTGTACTCATGATAATCATTTTGGTTGCGGCCCTTAATATTTTAGGATCCTTAAGTATGATTGTACTTCAAAAGAAGCGGGATATTGGCGTTTTACGCTCTTTGGGTTTAACGACTAATCAAGTGCAAGCAATATTTATTCAACAAGGATTAATTATTGGGATTATAGGGGCATTTTTAGGCGCAATATTAGGCTTAGGCTTTTCTTATTTACAAGACACATTTGGTCTATTAAAGTTATCTTCTGCATTTATAATTGATGCGTATCCGGTAGACGTACAATGGACTGATGTTCTGTTGATTATGTTTGGGACTCTTTGTTTGAGTGTTTTAGCGAGTTGGATACCCGCTCTTGCCGCTGCTAAAATACATCCTGCACGAGTTATACGGTATGAATAATAACAAGCTTCCAAGCTTTAGATTAGCAAAAAAGGCAGGATAAGACTAAAAAGTGTAAAAGTTATCTTCAAAAAAATGTATCAAAAAAAAGCAGATAGCTTAGCTACCTTTTAGTGATTATTCATTATAAATATCGGGTAAATCATTTTCATAAAGTACTATATCTCCAGATCTAATACGCTGCTTGAGTTTATCATTAGCTTCAAAAAGAGACTTTACTCGCTCCAGGCGTTCAGGGTTTCCTCCAGCCTCTAGATACCCTTTTTCAATTACTTTTCCTCTCTCTAAACCAACTATAAAAGCATAATCTAATTTGGCCCTAGCAATGTGAGTTCCAAATTTATAATTTTCTTCTGCTTCTATATTCCCTAATTCAACTATCCCGGGAGTAATAATAAATCGCTGAGATGACTGAAAAGCCCCTAGAATTTCTACTGCGTTTTTAGCGCCTACTGGATTGGAGTTAAATGCATCATCAATCATGAAATAATCACCTACTGCTTTTAATTCCAACCGATGTTGAACTGGTTTAATTTGAGAAGCGGCTAACTGCATTGTATTCATTCGAAGCCCAAGGTGGTCGCCAACACCAAGGGCTAATAACAAATTTTGCACGTTGTGTCTGCCTAATAGTGAGCACTCAATATCCCACGGTTCTGTTGAAGCATCTCCCGATTTTTTATGGAGTTTAAAGCGAGTTCCTTGGGTAGAATAGTCCATTTTAGAAGCGCTTAAATGTAATTCAGAGTTAGTTTCATTTAAGGATGAAAGCCCAACTTGAATACGGTGGATATTGCTACGTTCTTTGCCCATTTTTGATACTATGGGATCGTTGCCATTTAATACGGCCACGCCCCCTTTTTTCAAACGATCCACCAGGGTGCCTTTTTCTTTGGCAATGATCGCCTGGCTTCCAAAAGTTTCTAAATGAGCAAGCCCCACATTTGAAACGATGGATATATCAGGTTGGGCAATGTCACAGAGTTCGCCAATATTACCTGCATAACGTGCTCCCATCTCTAAAATTAATATTTGGTGATGCGCCTGCAAATTGTTGTTGATTACTTTACATATGCCCATCGGAGTATTAAAACTTCCAGGGGTAACACACACACTGAACCGCTCCTTTAGTACATCTCTTAGCATAAATTTGACGCTTGTTTTTCCATAGCTCCCTGTAATAGCAATCACTTTTAAATGCGGGAGTGAGGCCAATTTTTTGCGAGCTTGTCGTTTATAGCCATTTTGTATTTGCTGCTCAACGGGGGCAGTGAGGTAGCCCGATAAGAGTAAGAAAAGGGGTATAAAAATATATCCTAATGCCAGGCCTAAGACTAAACTGGGGGCATCAAATTGTATGCTAGCGGCTCCTTGCAATCGAAGGTGTGTAAAGGTGGAGTTAAACCAGCCGCCGAAGCCTGAATACACAGCAAGAAGTGGAAGGAATAGACTAGACAATCCAAAAGGGAATGATAAACGTTTTACTCGAGTAGTCCAGACCAATGGTTTTTTTACTTTTTTAGGACGGAAGGCTTTGGTCGAGCCAAGGTAAGCTATACCCCATGAAAAAAGGATAATAGCCTCAGCTGATAAGTTTAGTCGAATTTCAAAAAATTCGGTTCCAAAAATGAGCAGCATGGTACTTATCAAGAAATAAACTAGGCTTCTAGGAATCACTTTTTCATCCCAATGATCTTTTAGCCAACCAGTTAGTTCATTGGTTTTATATCCAAATTGTTGAAAAACATGCAAATAATAAAGCCATCTGTAGTACAGAACTCGTAGCATCATTAGGGTAAAAATCACCGCAAAAATGTCTAAAAAAACTAGGTAATAAGTATATAGCATGGAAAAAGTAATCAAGGAATACTATTCACTAGAAAAAGGGACTATTTCTGAAGCACCTATTTCGAAATAAAGTAATTCATGTTATAAGCTTCGAATGTAAAGATAGCTAAGAATAGTTGAATTTTTCGAGCTATTTGAATGAACCGTTTTGACACAACGGCTTCTCGTAATGTACATGATCACCCATATTTTAGCTTCATTACTTGGGCATTCAAAAAAAAGGACCGTATATTTATGTTGAAGATATAACATTAGCCAAGTGTATTGTTTGATATTTAGATAATTATTTAATGGAAACGGGTAATATGAAATTAATTATTCCAATGGCAGGTCGTGGGACAAGAGTTCGCCCGCATTCACATACAGTTCCAAAACCATTATTACCAGTAGCTGGAACGATGATCGTAGAGCGATTAGTAGAAACATTTATACGAACAATGGATCGAAATATTGAAGAGATTGTATATATATTAGGGCCTGATTTTGGGAATCCTATAAAGGAGCCCTTACAGGAGATGAGTGCGCGTCATGGTGCAAAATGTACATTTAGAGTGCAAGAGATCGCCCTTGGAACGGCACATGCCGTTTATTGTGCTCAAAAAGATTTGAATGGAGAGGTGATTATTGCTTTTGCTGACACCCTATTTGATAGTAAGGAAACGTTTAATGTGGATGGCGCGGATAGTGTAATATGGCTTAAAAAAGTAGAAGATCCCTCTAGATTTGGAGTCGCTGTTTATGAGGGAGAAAAAATAACTGGATTTGTGGAAAAGCCAGCGGAGTTTATCTCGGATTTAGCCATCATTGGAGTTTATTATTTCAAAGACGGAGCAAAATTAAAAAAAGAGCTTCAATATATATTAGATAATGATATCAAAGGTCCTGGTGGAGAGTACTTTCTAACGGAGGCTCTAGATCGTATGATTCAGGATGGAAAATTATTTAAAACAGCCACGGTAGATGAATGGTTAGATTGTGGAACCTTACGCGCTTGGCTTGAAACAACCGGTTTTATAGTCGAAAAAGAAGCTTATAATTTAGTAGAACAAATAGAGGCTTTAGCTAAGAAGGGAACGATGATAATTCCGCCGGTTTACTTAGCAAAGAATGTAACCCTAGAAGGAGTTACTATAGGGCCAAACGTTAGTGTTGAGGAGGGTTGCGTTTTAAAAAATAGCCAACTATCGCATTCTATTGTTCGAGAACAAGCCAGCCTAGAGGGCTGTACATTAGCCGGTTCAACCATAGGAGCACACACAAAGCTGACGAGAGTAGACGGAGAAATACACGTGGGTGATCATTCAATAATTTCCATGGAATAGTATTGAAAAATAGTTATTCATTGAGCAAAATCACCAATAAAACTAATGAAAAGGCAAATTAAAGCTAAGTCATAGGAAAAAAGAAGGCAGTTTAACAAAAGACTGATTGACAAGGCGAACATCCTTATCTTTGAGTATGGAATTTCCTCATGACATACCGAGAACGCATCAAGATCTCCTTAAGGAAATAAGCTTACAAGCTCATAAGTTAAGCCAAGATAGTTTCTTGGTGGGAGGATATGTTAGAGATTTTTATTTGAATCGTATCCAAAATGATGCGGATATGGATGTAGTGACTTTGGGTTCAGGGATTGCACTTGCACAAAGGGTGCATAAGTCTCTTCAAACTAAAGGTATGAAAACGAGTTTTTCATTTTTTAAGCAATTTGGTACCGCTCAGGTTAAGACACCCTTTGTTGAACTCGAATTTATTGGTGCCAGAAAAGAGAGTTACCGAAGAGAATCAAGAAAACCAATGGTCGAGAACGGTAGTCTTGAAGATGATCAGAATAGGCGAGATTTTACGATAAACTCGCTTTATTGGGAGCTCAATAAAGACAGGATAGGAGCCCTCAATGATCCTTTTGGCGGTCTTATAGATTTAAAAAAAGGCCTTATTCGTACGCCAATTGATCCGGAAAAAACCTTTAGTGATGATCCCCACAGGATGATGCGTGCTATCCGTTTTGCCACACAATTAGATTTTAGCCTGTGCCCTGAAACGAAATCAGCTATACAAAAAATGGCTAGTCGTTTAGAGATTGTGTCTATGGAACGTATTTTAGAGGAGCTCAATAAAATGGTGAAAAGCCCTGTGCCATCGATAGGTTTTTCACTTTTATTTAGCACTAGCTTATTAGATCAATTTTTTCCTGAAATGGTTGCTCTTCAAGGAGTTAAAGAGCGAAAGGGATTTCGCCATAAAGATAATTTTTGGCATACCTTACAAGTTCTTGATAATGTAGCCTTGGTTAGCGATTCATTATGGCTTCGATGGGCGGCCATCATGCATGATATCGCTAAACCACCAACCCAGCGGTTCGAGGAAGATCATGGTTGGACCTTTCACGGTCATGATGCCCTTGGGGCTAAATGGACACCACATATTTTTAGGCGTTTAGGATTACCCATGGATGAGCGTATGCGATATGTGCAAAAGCTTGTTCGTTTGCATTTACGTCCTATAGCCCTTGTTTCGGATCATGTGAGTGATAGCGCAGTTCGGCGTTTAATTTTTGAAGCAGGTAATGATATAGATGATCTAATGACACTCTGTAGGGCAGATATCACTAGTAAAAACGAGCTTAAAGTTCAAAAATTTATGATGAATTTTGAACGGGTAGAGAAGAAAATTATCGAAGTGGAAAAAAAAGACCGCATTCGAAATTGGAAAAATCCACTTACAGGTCAAGAGATTATGAAAGCACTTGATATTCCTCCATCCAAAAAGATCGGTATTATCAAAGATCATATTAAAGAAGCCATTTTAAATGGGGATATCCCAAATGAACATGATGCGGCATTTTCCTATATGATGAGTCAACATCAACATTGGATAAGGCAGAAAGTATGAGCGAACGGTGGGTTACGCAATCCTATGCAAAAATAAATTTGGGTCTTCATGTTTTGGAACGTCTGCCCAATGGTTACCATACCTTAGAAACGGGTTTCTGTTTTATTGAATGGAGTGACCGAATAGAAATGAAGCCCGCAGCGCAGATGGAAATTCATATGAGTGAATTATCGATTCCGGTTGACGAATCGAATCTTATCGTGAAGGCCCTCCAGCTGCTAGAGGAGCATGCTGGCCTACGAGATCAATATCATATATCGGTGGATAAGCGTGTGCCGGCTGGCGCCGGTCTCGGCGGCGGGAGTGCGAATGCGGCAGCGGTGTTGCGGATGGTTAATAAGGTGGCAAGTTTGGGCTTGGCCGCCGCCGAGTTGGCTGAGGTGGGCCTTCGGATCGGAGCTGATGTCCCATTTTTTATCTATAACAATGTAGGTATTGGGCGGGGATTAGGTCATGAGATTGAGATCTGTGATATCCAGCCCGATGCATGGATTGTTACGGTATTTCCAAATGAGGCTAGCTCTACACTAGAGGCCTATCAACAGGTTTATCCAAACCCTGAACCCGATTTTAATTTAAAAAAAGTGCTTACCGAGGAAGAGATTCAAGAATGGCCTTTTCTTTTAGTTAATGATCTTGAGCCTGGAGTTATTCTGCGTATCCCTCAAGTTGGAAATATGAAAGATCAGATGATGGAATTTGGTGCTGAGTTTGCTGGTATGAGTGGAAGTGGTTCTAGTGTCTTTGGGTTATTTCATCAAGATTTTGTTGCTACCGAAGCTTATGAAACCTTTGTTCGTTTAGGTTATGCTGCTAATTTAACACGCCCTAAATTTCTGCCCGATACAGGGGTGTATGAATTGGGATAGGCAAATGTAACAACTATAATGACTACATATGGAAGGCTTTTTAAGGTGCAAAATTATCTGATATCGCTCGGTAAAGAAGATATTTTTCAAGTAAATTAATATTTAAAAGCATCTGCTCACTGATATCTAGGATTATGAATAAAGCGAAGAATATTACCTCATCAACGAAGAAAAAAAGAACCACAAAGGGTAAAAAAAAAGCCATTAAGAAGACATACACAAGTATAAAAAAACAAGAATTTAGTACTAGATCCGGTTTGGATCGAGATTCGTTACGCGAAGATATTAAGCTTCATTTACGGCATACTTTAGCTAAGGATAAGCTTTCCCGAACGCCTTGGGACGAATACAGAAGTGTAGTACTCACTCTCATGGATAGACTGCATGACAAATGGCTTTCGACTCAAGCGCATTATCACAAATCTGGAGTAAAGAGGGTATATTATTTTTCCATGGAATACCTTATTGGCCGTTTATTGGACAATATTGTAGTGAATTTTGATGTGCAACAGGAAGTGGCTGATGCCTGCACAGATTTGGGCTTAGATTATGATGCTATACGTAATTCTGAGTGGGATGCTGGTCTTGGTAATGGTGGTTTGGGCCGTTTAGCAGCCTGTTTTTTGGATTCTATGGCTACCCTCGGTATTCCAGCAATAGGCTATGGTCTACGCTACGATTATGGAATTTTTTATCAAAAAGTGATTGATGGATTCCAGGTAGAAAAGCCCGATTTATGGTTGAGATATGGAAACCCTTGGGATATTGTGCGCCCTAAAATTCAATATCCAATTCAGTTTTATGGGCATCAGGGGATGCATAGTTCAGATGACGGTGAAATAAGGTATAGTTGGGAGCAGACTAGTAAGGTATTGGCGGTTGCTTATGATACTCCTATACCAGGATACAATAATAATGTGGTGAACCAATTACGATTATGGAAAGCCGAGTCGGATACTACACTGGACTTACAGAGTTTTAATCAAGGACAGTATATAGATGCGGTTCGGGATAATCAATTGGAGCAAAATATAACGCGAGTTTTGTATCCAAATGACAAGATATTTGTGGGTCAGGAATTACGACTCAAACAAGAATACTTTTTGGTGGCGGCGTCCGTACGTGATATAATCCGTCGGTTTAATGCACAGACGGATGACTGGGAGAAATTTCCTGAGAAAGTGGCCATACAGTGTAATGACACGCATCCTAATCTTGCAATTCCTGAATTAATGCGGATTTTAATGGATGAGGTTCATATGTCATGGGATAAAGCATGGGATATTACCGTTAAAACCATGGCGTACACCAATCATACCCTTTTGCCAGAGGCTTTGGAAAAGTGGCCGGTATCCCTTATGCGAGGATTGTTGCCTCGTCATTTGAGCATTATCTATGAAATTAATCGCCGATTTATGGATAAGATTAGGGCGAGTTATGGGGAGGATCATGGAAAAATGTCACGACTTAGTATTGTGACTGAAGGTGAAAACCCGGTAGTACATATGGCGCATTTAGGCATAGTGGGCTCAACTAAAGTGAACGGGGTTGCGGCCTTACATTCTCGCTTGTTAATGGAAAATATGTTCCGTGAATTTAATGAATTATATCCTGATAAGTTTACCAACAAAACCAACGGAATAACACCTAGAAGATGGTTGAAACAGTGCAATATAGAACTTTCAGCGTTGATTACGGAGAAAATTGGAGACAAATGGATTACCGATTTGGATCAGCTGAAAAAATTAGAGCCTTTTGCAGAGGACACGAAATTTCACAAACGCTTTAATCAGATTAAACTCAATAATAAAAAAGTATTAGCAGGAATCATTCAAGAGAATCAGGGTATTACCGTTGATCCTAACAGTATGTTTGATATTCAAATTAAACGTATTCACGAATATAAACGGCAATTGATGGCGGCGCTTCATGTTGTTACCCTATACAACCGCCTCAAAGATAATCCATCGTTGAATAGAGTGCCTCGAACCGTCATTTTTGGAGGGAAAGCAGCTCCTGGATACGCGATGGCAAAATTACATATCAAGTTGATCAATGCTATTGGTGCCAAAATTAACGAGGATCCTGAGACATCCGATCAATTAAAGTGCGTGTTCTTAGACAATTACCGGGTTACTTTAGCGGAATTGATGATTCCTGCGGCAGATGTATCGGAGCAGATTTCTACAGCTGGTATGGAGGCTTCTGGTACCGGTAATATGAAGTTTGCGCTGAATGGTGCACTCACCATCGGAACTTTAGATGGCGCCAATGTTGAAATTAAGGAAGAAGTGGGTGATGAGAATATCTTTATATTTGGTCTTACCGTAGATCAGGTAGAGGAGTTGAGGCGACAGGGATATAATCCTCATTTATATTATCAGTCTAATCATGAACTTAAACGTGCTTTAGATCAAATTCGAGATGATTTTTTCTCCCCCGAACAACCAGGGCTTTTTCAGCCAATTATTCAGGCTTTACTTGAACAGGGAGATTATTTCATGGTTTTGGCTGATTATGAAGCCTATGTAAAAAAGCAAGAAGAGTTAGAGCAAGTGTATAAAAATCAAAGGGAATGGACCAAAAAAGCTATCTATAACGTAGCTCGAGTCGGTAAATTTTCTTCTGATCGTACCATCAAAGATTATAACAACGAAATTTGGAAGTCCGAGGAAATTACATTAGAGTCTCAAGCCGTCTAATTTGGAGGATATGCTTTGCTTGGTAATATCATTTTAGCGGATTGGATAGATCCTATCTACGAATCATTATCACAGGTAGCTTTAGGCGATAGTGTGGCTGTTAGCGTAGGGCTAAGCTCCTCACAACCAGATGAATTTGCACGTGTAGATGATATAAAGGAGGGATTGTTACAACCCATAGATAAAACAGAAGGCTGGTGGGAATGGCTGGTTTCATTTAAAAGCCTATTAAATATTCCTCTTTTTACTCTGGCGAACACATCTGTGACCCTAATGTCTTTAGTGGTTTTCATTCTACTATTAACAATTTTTGTCATGGGAGCCTCGTATCTGAAAAAGATATTACGCGATCGAATTCTGCCTCGATTTGTTCAAGATGGGGGTTTGCAGTACACTTTAGCTCGAATGTCACAATATTCTGTGGTGGTTATTGGAGTATTAGTCTCTTTTCAGTTCTTGGGTGTTGATTTCACAGGCTTAGCGGTGATTTTTGGTTTCCTATCAGTGGGTATAGGTTTTGGCCTTCAAAACATTACCTCTAACTTTATTTCGGGGCTCATTGTTCTGTTTGAGCGACCTATAAGTGTAGGTGACCGGGTGGTTGTTAACGGAATCGAGGGCGATATTGAAGAAATTAATATTCGTGCTACCAAGGTAAAAACATTGGAAAATATCTCCATTATTGTGCCAAATTCGGATTTTGTTAGCAAGGATGTGATAAATTATTCTCACGGGGACCCCACCTTTAAGTTGATTATTGACGTAGGAGTGGCTTATAACTCCGATTTAGATATGGTATTGCGAGCACTGGATGAAGTGGCGAGTGAAAGTAATTCGGTAATGAAAAGGCGTAAACATGATGTTCATCTTCGCTCTTTTGGAGATTCTGCCTGGAATATGAAGCTCATTGTCTGGGTTCCAAATGTTAAAAATCGATATACTGTGCAAAATGAATTAAACCAAGCTATCGTACGAAAGTTTAATGAGCGCAGAATTGAAATTCCTTTCCCCCAGCGAGATATTCATATAAAATCGGGAAAAAATCCTTTGGCAGAATAACTTTTTAGGCTGGTAATGTAAGAGGACTTTCTAGTTTTATTTGTCAAGGGAGAGCTGGAGCTGTTGCTTCTTATCTCCTTTATTAATATCTAGATTGGAAAGGCTAATACCAAGCAAACGAACTGGGCGTTCTCCAAATTCAGTGACTTTAAGGAGTTCTTGGGTAATAAAGCTTATCTCCGAGGCATCACTGGTATAATGTGATAAACTAAGGCTGCGTGAAATTGTTTCAAAATTATCATATCTCAATTTTAATGTAATGGTTTTACCTGCAGCCGGAATTGAACGCATGCCCTCTGATATAGTGGCAGATAACCCCTCGATGAAGCGTAAGATGTATTCTAGTTCGTTTATGTCCTCGCGAAATGTACATTCCTTTCCATAGGATTTACGTATTCGATGAGGCTGAACTGGTCGGGTATCTAATCCTCTGGCCATTCGGTAATAGTATTGTCCGGACTTTCCAAAAATTTGAACCAGATCAAATAGATTCCACTGCTTTAAGTCAGCTCCTGATTGGATTCCTAATCCCTGCATCTTTCGTAATGTAGCCTTACCAACCCCATAAAACTTCTTAATGTCCAATTTCTCTAAGAAATGTTTCATGGTTTCTGGTGGAATGACGGTCAGTCCATCGGGTTTATTCATATCTGAGGCAACTTTAGCCACAAATTTATTGGGTCCAACCCCGGCAGATGCGGTTAGTTTGGTACGTTGGTAGATCTTTTTCTTAATTTGCTTGGCTATAAGAGTTGCCGATGGATTATTGACGTGATTTTCGGTAACATCTAAGTAGGCCTCGTCTAAAGATAAGGGCTCGACCAGGTCAGTATACTCATAAAAGATATTTCGGACAATGGCGGAGGCTTCTTTGTAGGCGTCGAAGC
>PCAT01000027.1 GCA_002730655.1 Balneola sp. | reverse complement strand
TTATTTAATATGAAATGATAAAAGATATTTATATTAGTTTTCCATTTTGTAGAAACATATTTAATCTTTTGCTCATATATAAACTCACATATCTTTAGAGATGCTAATTTCTTGGTCATTGTAAATTAGCTATTATTGGATATAAGGACAAAATCTAGATAAAAGAAATGACCCAACTTATATTAGCATCACAAAGCCCTCGTAGAAAAGCGCTACTTCAAAAATTAGGCATTCCCTTCGAAATTCAACCAGCCAGGATTAATGAATACTCATTAACTAGGGACCCGACAAACTTAGTAAAAGAATTAAGCCTTTCAAAAGCCAAGGACACCGCAATGAATTACTCTAATGCAGTAGTTATTGGAGCAGATACTATTGTAGTTCATAACAAAGATATCCTTGGAAAACCTACCAGCGAACAAGAAGCAGTGCAGATTTTAACCCGACTAAGTGGAACCCATCACCATGTCTATACCGGAGTTTGCCTTCAGTATGTAGATAGGGAAGGAAGACTTCAAGAGCCAGTACTTTTTCATGAAAGGACCAAGGTATGGTTTCATGCACTAAGTGCTTATCCCATTCATAAATATGTTTCATCGGGCCGACCTATGGACAAAGCTGGTGCTTATGGAATTCAAGATGACTGGGGGGCTATCTTCGTAAAAAAAATAAAAGGTGACTACTATAACATAGTTGGTCTTCCTTTGGGTCGATGTTATCTTGAACTTAGTTCATTAAAAGAGCGTTATAAATTGGAATTGCAATTAAGCACACCTTAATTAACACTAGTTGGTGCAGACTCAAACTAATGAACATGTCTTTATTCAATTGTGAGTATTTAATCAAACGCATGCTCAGGCAAATTATATTTAGTATTGCACAAACTCAGATCCAACAAAGCTTTGCATTCTTGGCAAGCATTTTAGCAGTATTGATACTTATGCTTAGCATTCCTGTTTTTGCACAAAGCCAGACAATTAGCAACCGAGGTCATTTAGAAATTGCGCTTAAGCTAATTCAAGAGCAACGCTGTGATGATGCTTTACCTATCTTAGAGCGATTACACCACAATGAACCGAATAGCTTTATTTATTTTGATCGTTTAATTGAATGTGAAATTGAACTTAAAAAGTATGATCAGGCCTTAGAACGAGCACAAAAATATAAAGAAAATGGCAGCAATAAAGCTCTAACTGGCGTATTAGAGGGTGAAATTCAGTTTTTCATGGGGAATAAAGAACTCGCATTCAGTCTATGGAATGAAAATCTTAAAACGCACCCAAAAATGTTACAGCTCTATATCAATACAGCTAGGACTATGGTTAAACGTAAAGCTTTTGATCAAGCGTTGTTGGTGTATGAGAAAGCGCAAATAAATTTCAAGAATCCTATGTTATTTAACTCTGAGATTCCCATGGTGCATATGCAGGCGGGTAACTACGATGAAGCTGTTAAAAGTTGGCTTACTTTGATACAAAATTCTCCTAATCAAGCAACTGGTTTCCAACGGATTTTAATTCGATATAATGATCCCTTATTGTATGACATAAGCATTATAGAATTGGAAGATCTAGTATCAAAATTGGAGCCAGATGAAGTCCTATACAGTACATTATATGAGTTGCAAATTTGGTTGCTTATGGAAACCAATCTTTTTGAACGAGCATTTAATACCGCTTTAAGATACGAGGAGAATACTCCTGCACTTACCTATTCGCTTTATAGTGTAGGTAACCAATTACTCCAAAACAGAGAATATGAAAAGGCACTTAATTCTTTTCGCTATTATTCTGACCTAGGATATAATGAGATAAGATGGCAAGCACTGGAGAGACAGGCAGAAGTTTGGCTATCATGGGTAAAATACTTGGAGGATTATGACCTCATCCCGGTGTCAGATAGAATATACTATACCGAGCAGGCAAGAGATCTTCTCAAATTAATACTATCAGAAGCCCCTAATTATCAAAATAGTGCTAATGTACACCTTCGCTTAGCTGAATTGTACCTAGATTTTGATAAAGATTTAGTGCAGGCACAGAAAATTATACAACGACTCGAACGCCTAACAGAAAACTACTCAGAAGAGTTGAATTATCTAAAAGGTCGACTTGCCATAACAAATGAGAAGTTTACGGAAGCTAGACTGTTACTCACTCGGTCAAACCGTTCTGCGAAAGTAGGAGAAATGGCCGAAAAAACACGCTACTATTTAGCATTATCTGACTTTTACTCTCAAGATTATGAATTTTCAGGTATACAGCTCAAAAGTTTAGGCCGGCAGTATACCTCGTATTATGCTAACAACGCACTAGAACTACGCCTCTGGCTACAAACTATAATGGCAATGGATTCCACTACTCAATTTAATGTAACTTTCCCAAAGGCTATGCTTGAAGAACTCAAAGGTAATAACGCTAAGGCTAAAGCTATGCTTTGGGAAATTGCGCATAACCAAAGCAATCCTTTTTCTGGCTATGCTCTTAAAATACTTTATTCTTTAGGAGCTGATTTCGAAGAATATATAATGGCCTTGAACGATTACTTAGTTAATGAAAAGAATACTCCATTAAGAGAAAATCTCATGTGGCTACGAGCACAAGCTGCGTTCTATTTTTCGGCACAAAATCCTTCCTCACTAAGTTCAGAAATTCTTTATTCATATTATGAAGAGTTGATTTTGTCTTTCCCAAGTGGTTTTTATAGCCCGCTTGCTCGTAAAGTAATAAACGAATTAAATATTCACTCATGACCTATTTGAATTACTTCAACGATACTAAGAAAGTTATTAGAAATCCATGGTGCAGACTAAGCAGACTAGTTCTCATTTGTTTTTTCTTCTGGATTAACCTAATTACACCTAGTAATGCCCAGCAACTCTTTATTCCCATGGACGAAAGTCAGGGAAATCATTTAAAGGCCTATGGACTCATCTTTAACTATCTGACAGGGGGAGGTAAAGCTACATGGTTATTAAATTATAGGGGCGGTTCGTTCATGACCGAAGAAAACACTGAACTAATTAGAGAAGCACGCTTAAAAAATATTACCATTGAAATTATCGGTAGCTCTCAGGTCGCTCGAATAACGCAGGAACTTGAATCACCGGGTTCGAACACATCCATTGTCAGCCTAGAAAAAGCACCTCGAATCGCTGTTTATACCCCCAATCAAGCACTCCCTTGGGATGATGCAGTAACCCTTGCGCTTAGTTATGCCGAGATTGAATACGACAAAATTTGGGATATTGAAGTACTACAAGGTGCCCTACAAAATTATGATTGGCTACATTTACACCATGAAGATTTTACCGGACAATATGGAAAGTTTTGGGCTAGCTATCGAAATAATCCATGGTATATAACGCAGGTGAAACAAATGGAAGCAATGGCTTCAGAGTTGGGTTTTGATAAGGTCAGTGAACAGAAACTGGCCGTAGCTAAAAGTATCAAAGAATATGTAGGTAAGGGTGGTTTTCTATTTGCCATGTGCTCTGGTACCGATACCTTCGATGTGGCTTTAGCAGCTGAAGGCGTCGACATTACTCCTACACCCTTTGATGGAGACCCGGTGGACCCTAATGCACAGGAATCATTGAACTATAGCGCAACCTTGGCTTTCGAAAATTTTACTATCAGCCTAAATCCAGCGGAATACGAACATGCAGATATTGATGTCCCGGTCGCTATTGACGAAATCGATAAAAGTCTAGATTTTTTCACACTTTTTGAATTCTCTGCCAAATGGGATCCAGTTCCAACGATGCTAACTCAAAATCATGTTAGCAGTATACGTGGATTCTACGGCCAAACTACTGCCTTCCGAACCGATAAAATAAAGTCTTCAGTGGTTATACTTGGGGAAAGTCAGGGGCGCGAACAAGCTAAATATATTCATGGTAACTTTGGTCAAGGAACCTATACATTTTACGCAGGCCATGACCCTGAAGACTACACCCACCGAGTAAATGATCCCCCAACAGATTTAGCACTACACCCAAACAGTCCTGGTTATAGACTCATTTTAAATAATATTTTATTTCCAGCAGCAAAAAAGAAAAAACAAAAAACCTAATGCACGCATCTCGAAGATTCGAAGACCTGGTACATCTAGTTCAAATCCTACGCAAAAAATGCCCGTGGGATCGAAAGCAAACTCACCAATCCATAAAAGATAATCTAGTCGAAGAAGTCTATGAGACACTAGAGGCACTGGAAAATGATAATTTTGAAGAGTTCAAAAAAGAACTAGGAGACCTACTTCTTCATATTATATTCCACAGTGTAATGGCATCAGAGAATAACACGTTTAGTATAGAAGATGTCATTGAGACACTAATGGAAAAACTGATAAGACGTCATCCTCACGTATTTGGTGACCAAGTTTTAGATGATGAAAAAAAGGTTTCAAAAAACTGGGAGATGACTAAAAAGAAAGAGGGAAAAAAGTCGACATTAGACGGACTCCCAAAACCCATGCCGGCACTAATAAGAGCACAACGAATGCAGGAGAAAGCGAGAAATGTGGGCTTTGATTGGCCTGAGTGGAAACAAGCATGGGAGAAAGTTGAGGAAGAAACTCAAGAGTTTAAAGAAACGCTTTCATCGGGATCAACCAAGGAGCAAGCCCAAGAATTTGGTGATTTACTGTTTTCTATGGTGAATTTAGGACGTTTTTTTGGTTTAAATGCCGAGGATAGTTTACGCCTTACAAATATAAAATTTGAGCAACGATTTAGATATATAGAACAGCAGGCTGAAAAAGAAAATCGATCTTTAAATAACTTAAGTTTAGAAGAAATGAATAGGCATTGGGAAGCCTCAAAAAAAGCACTTTAAGTACTTAAATTATTGTCTGGGTTTCATTACATTATTAATAACTCTTGAAGAGACTCAATATCCTAATTTTATTACATAAATGCGGAAAGACCTCACACACACTCGCACTGGATGGTACCGAAAAGGCAAGAGTAAACTGAACACCTAACAAATATTCGGAACACCATGACAAATGATTTACAAACCGAATTTGACGAAGCATCTTACCCTTTTATAAATAAAGGCCTTGATGGCGTAGTAGCTTTTTCCACCACTAAGAGCTCTATTGATGGGCAAAAAGGTGAACTTATTTATACAGGATACAACATTGATGTACTTGCTGAAAAAAGTACATTCGAAGAAGTTTGTTTTTTGCTTTGGAACGACCGACTCCCAAATCAATCAGAATTAGAAGATTTAACCCAAAAATTTCAAGCCCGAAGAGATATACCAAAAGTAGTTACTGACTACTTACACAGTGTTGACAAAGAGTCAAAACCTATGTCTGTTTTACGCACGGCTACTTCGATGCTATCTGAAACTGATATTCATTTACCTGACGATTCTTATTACGAAAAGGCCATCAATATTACAGCTAAGCTGCCTACCATCATTGCAGCTTTTTCTCGACTACGTAGCGGTAAAGAAATTGTTTCTCCCAAATCCACCGGTTCTACTGCTTTTAATTTTCTGCATATGCTAAATGGCGAAGAACCTGGCAAACAAGCAGAAAAAACCCTCGATTTATGCTTGATACTCCACGCAGAGCATGGAATGAATGCTTCTACATTCACCTGTAGAACAGTAGGTGGAACACTTTCTGATTTATATTCTGCTATTACCGCTGGTATTGGAACCCTCAAAGGGCCTCTACACGGTGGAGCAAATACCGCCGTGATGCAAATGCTCATGGAGCTAGAAGAACAAGGTGAAGAGGCTGATGCCGTTGCATTTACGAAAGATAAGTTAGCTAAAAAAGAAAAAATCATGGGTTTTGGTCACCGTGTCTATAAGACCTTTGACCCCAGAGCTCGTCACCTTCAAAAAATGGCAAAATCATTAAGTGAAGAAACCGGGCATGAAGAATTATATCGTTGGTCAATGGATATGCTTCGCACCATGAAAACCGAAAAGAATATTGATCCAAATGTCGATTTTTTTTCTGCAACCGTCTATTTCTCTATGGGGATTCAGCCTGACTTGTACACCTGTATCTTTACTATGAGTCGTATTGCTGGATGGGCAGGTCACTACATGGAGCAAATGGAGCGCAACAGACTTGTTCGCCCAAGGGCCCTTTATGTTGGTCAAAAAAATGTTGATTATACTCCTATCGAGGAGCGATAACCAGATTCACGATCCGCTTAGGAACAAATATTTCTTTCACCAAACGGTTACCTTCTAAATAGCCCTGAATTTTTTCATTGGCTTTAGCTTGCTCAAGTACGTATTGCTTGTCCATCGCTCGCTCAGTTGAAACAAATAGTTCTGCGCGAACCTTACCATTAATCTGGATGGGATACATTATTTCGTTATCAACCAACCATTGTTCGTCAAAGACGGGCCAATGTTGGTAAGCTATACTTTCTTGATGGCCTAGTTTTACCCATAATTCCTCGCTAATATGAGGAGCAAAAGGAGACAATATTTGCACAAAATTTTGAGCCAAAGCTTTAGGCATCTGACTCCAGGTATTGGCTTCGTTAACAAAAATCATTAATGCAGATATGGCCGTATTAAAACGCATTGCATCAATATCTTCGCTCACCTTTTTAATTACTGTATGAAGCACTTTAAGCTGCTCTTTATTAGGTTCTATCTCATAAATCGTGGATTTTAGTTCGCCACTCTCCTCATTAACCAAGAGTCTCCAAGCTCGATGCAAGAATCTGTTTACCCCGTCCACCCCTTTGGTACTCCAAGGTTTAACCTGTTCTAAAGGCCCCATAAACATTTCATATAAGCGTAGTGAATCCGCACCGAATTCCTCAATAATATGATCAGGATTTATAACGTTACCACGGCTCTTCGACATTTTATGTGCCCTAGCTTCTATACGTATATCGGTGCCCTTAATTACAAAATGATCACCCTTTTTCTCCACTTCCTCATCGGCCAATCGTATTTTATCTGAAGTTTCATCGGCCTCATCAATAGGGATCCACTTCTCATTTTTCTGAGCAGCTGTGTACTCCATTTCACCCAGGATCATACCCTGATTTACTAATTTTTGAAAGGGCTCTTTGGTACTCACAACCCCCAAATCAAATAATACTTTATGCCAAAAACGGGCATATAATAAATGCAATACCGCATGTTCTGCCCCACCCACATATAAATCTACCGGCATCCAATACGATTCATAATCTGGGTCTACGGGTCCACCCTCCCAATCAGGAGATATGTATCGCAGGTAGTACCAACAAGAGCCTGCCCACTGAGGCATGGTATTCGTTTCGCGCTTCGCTGGCTTAGCTGTAGCAGGATCGGTGATATTCACCCACTCGGTTGCGTTAGCTAAAGGAGGCTCGCCATCGCCCGTTGGTTGATAATTATCTACCTTAGGAAGTTCTAAAGGGAGTTGATCTTCGGATAAAGGAACCGCACCTTCGTCGGTATGAATGATGGGAAAAGGCTCACCCCAGTAACGCTGCCTAGAAAATAACCAGTCACGGAGTTTGTAATTTATGGCTTTTGATCCTACCCCATGATCTTCTAGCCATTGAATCATGGTGGTTTTGGCCTCAGCCACTCCCATTCCATTCAAAAAATCAGAGTTAATGGCAGGACCATCTCCGGTGTAGGCTTTTCCGGTAAATCCTTCTTCGGGTTCGACGGTACGTACAATCGGTAAATCAAAGGCCTCTGCAAACTCCCAATCTCGCTCATCCTGTGCGGGCACGGCCATGATAGCCCCTGTTCCGTAGCTCAGGAGTACATAATCCGCAATCCATATGGGAATTTGCTTCTTGGTCACAGGATGAATTGCAAAAGCACCCGTCCATACCCCCGTTTTTTCCTTCGATAGTTCTTGTCTATCTAAATCGGATTTGGCTGCAGATGTTTCCACATATTCCTGCACTGAAGAACGTTGCTGTTCACTTGTAATTATATCCACCAAATGATGTTCTGGGGCAAGTACCATATACGTGGCGCCGAATAAGGTATCAGGTCTAGTGGTAAACACCCGAATTTTCTCAACCTCATACCCCTGAATAGCAAAGTCAATTTCAGCACCCACAGACTTTCCTATCCAATTTCTCTGCATATCTTTTAATGATTTAGGCCAGTCAAGATCATCCAAATCCTGAAGTAGACGCTCCGCATAGGCGGTTATTTTGAGTACCCACTGACGCATTGGACGCCGAACAACGGGATACCCACCCACCTCACTTTTCCCATCAATTACTTCTTCATTAGCCAACACCGTCCCTAATTCTGGACACCAGTTTACTGCAACTTCGTCCTCATAGGCCAAACCCATTTCATAGAGTTTCAAAAAAATCCACTGCGTCCATTTAAAATAAGTAGGATCGGTAGTATTTACTTCTCTGTCCCAATCATAACTAAACCCTATAGCTTGTAACTGCTCACGAAATCTTTTGATGTTGTGTTCGGTAGTAATACGTGGATGTGTCCCTGTTTGCACCGCATACTGCTCAGCAGGTAATCCAAATGCATCCCAACCCATCGGGTGAAGCACATTAAACCCCTTCATTCGCTTGTATCGCGCCATTATATCCGTAGCCGTATATCCCTCGGGGTGTCCCACATGTAATCCAGATCCACTAGGATAAGGAAACATATCCAAAACATAATATTTTGGCTTGCTACGATCCATAGGGGTTTTAAACGTCTTGTGCTTTAGCCAATATGTTTGCCATTTCTTTTCAATAGCTGCTGGATTATATGAATGCATAAAAAGTATTTTAATCTAAAGGATCGTGGTTGTACGTCAATTTTCCCCATTAACCTGTCGAAAAGGTAGAGATCTTGGAGGCTCAATTATAAATACCTAAAATAGGCATAAAAGAACTAAATAATGAAAGGACAAAGATACCTCAGTATATCTACCCCATCAGGCTTCCAATATAAAGGGGGACGTTGAGCATAATCAATGGATTCAATATTAGTAAAGTCGTTGAGCAAGCCTTCTAATGACGAGTTATCAGCCCCTAGGTAGTAAATACTCTGAAGAGCCAAACCAAAGCGCTCCACCAAACTACCTAGCACTTCTACGTCGGCTTTAACCCAATACACCACTCGGTTACTTCTTGGTTCAGGTACCTGTTCAACCGAATGCTCTTCTATAAGCCAATCACCCACACAAAGGAATGTGCGATCAATGGCCAAACTATACGCTTTTTTATAAGCCACACTGGTTAATTTGTTTTGCTTAGCCTCCTGCTTTAAAATCTTGGAATCGGGATTAGCTTCAATTTCAGCAACAACTAAGGTACTTTTTAAAGCCTCTTCGAGTGGATTCTGCAGTTCATTAAGCCCAACTGGACAGACGACCACACCCACTGATCTGCAGCCTTTTCCACCATGCCTAACCACCGCTTCAATAAGCTGAGAAGCATGCTTTTTGACCATTTCTTTGTTTGGGCAATAGGCCATTGAAAATGATGCCGTACGGTTGAGCCAGGTAGTCTGACTTTCAATTATATCAGCTTTAACTAAAATATTTTTAAGAGTGGTCAGAGACGATTCTGATCCTGAAAAAAGTACTTTCTGGTAGTTTGTTGCGGGAATATCTGTTGTTTCAATGGTCCAATCCTGAATCTGTGCTTCCCAACCTCTTTGAACCAACCATTTTAGTATAGAAACTAAGAGGTAGGGATCTTTCCGAGAAATTTTACCCGTATAATAATGACCTGCTAATAAAACAGCCAAAGCATCCTGCAAACCAACTAAAGGTAGATTACCCGCATGAATGCATAACACATGCATTTGTTCGTAGGGTTGAGAATCTACCTCATGATCCTCTTGCTCATTTTGCTCGGTTTGACCTAATTGCTGATCCTCTTCCCCATCACATTGTTCCACCCAACGTACTAAATCGCCTGCTTCTAAACGGCATTTAATGGAAGAAAGCTGAAAATGAATATCCGCTGAAGTAAAATTAGTGCCTGAAATACTTTGTTGAATTGCTGTTTGCATTCCAGATTGTTCGTCCTCAAACCACTCGATTAGGTGTTTCTGTAAAAGCAATGCTCTATCTTTCGTTTGTTTAGCCCAGTTCTTATATGCTTTTGATAGCTTAATTGGATTTGTTTGACTTGAATTTGGCAACACTGTATTATCCATCTTGCTCAACTAAAAAATTACACCCACGCATAGATGTTGGCTCCCATCGTCCTAATACCTGAAAGTCTCCCTTTGAATCCATCACCCCCCGATCACCCGTTAACAAAAAGCTACAAGAGTAGATATTCGCCAAATCAACAATCCCAATTCGCCCTTCCTGCCCAGGTGCTAATACCTTACTGTGGTCATCTGAATCTACCACGACCACCTTTACCCATTCTGGACAGCTGAGCCACAGTCCGTTGGAAGTATATGACTGACTCAAGCATTCTGTCATCCCATATTCGGTGATAAGCTGCTCTGGTACCCCATTAAATCCTTCTATTAAACGATCAAACAACTCCTCACGTGATACGGATCGGCGATAGGTTTTCATTCCACCCGTTTCCATGATGTTTAGCTCTTTTGGCAGGTTCAACGGGATCTTTTCTCGCTCGTGTCGTTCTATCAGGTCTAACCATCCAAATGCAGCCCCAAAAAGCATTACTTGATGCCCCTCTTCTACGAGTTCATGCATCTGCTGTGTTGGCAGACATTGGTCTAGGGATAAGTAGCGACTTTGCTGAGTTTGATCCCACTCCATTAACCGGTCAATCATATATAACAAGGAAGATTGGGGGTTTTCAGCGTAGCCAGGAGTGTACGCCCAGATGATCCAATTCTCCTCTCCAAACCTTGCTTGCCATGATGCTCGAATAGAGTCATCGTAATAGCTAGGATTTAGCACACGGTGTCGGCTCCGATGCATAGCCGAGGTCCCACTACTCAAAAACTCTAAGGGTTCATGACTCGATGCCAAATGCGGGATCCGGGTTGATGCGAACCTATCACCTATACGAATATTCTTCGCCCATACTTCTGCCTCTTTGAAAGCTTGCGCCGGCAGTAATGGTGGCAATTCCTCGAGGCAGCGTGAATAGTCCTCGACTGACCAACCTAAAGCAGCACAATATTTTCGGTATACAGGATTAAACGTGCATTGAAAAACGAAGACTTGAGCTAATTTTTCTTCAAAACTCAGAGCAGGATCTAAAAAAAAAGAACTACTCTGTTGAGTTAAAGATTGATAAAGATCCGGAATTGTTTTCAGAATTTGCTCAAATGACTCATTTGGTATGGAAAAGGGTTTATTCACATCAACAAGAGTATTAGAAACCATTGCGCTGGTAGTTATGCACTTATTCAATAATATCAAATGAGAACAATGCGCGCTCAAATAAAATCCACAACCGATTTCCTTCAGTTATTGAATCTACCCAATGTCCATAATTTTGCTCCAACTCATCCCACTTATCGGCATAATTTGTTGAAGAAATATTCGATTGATAGGCACGATCTCGGGTAATATCGTAGCTACCCAACCAGAGTCCATTGCCGCTCATACGAGCAATTTTATCACTTTGAGCACTGTATAACTCAATATAATCGGCTCTACACTGCATGTCAGTAATTTCGCCTATAGCCTGGGTGAGAGCACTAAATCCAAGATAATCTCCTTTAGAGTTAAAACGATGTATTCCTTTGCCAAGTGAGTCCCAAACCTGTAAATATCCACTACTAAGAAGACACAGCTTTTCGGGTTTCCAGCTAATCGCCGAACTCAGGCGATCTAATCCCATACTGTACTCTGTGCCCGCTCTACTAATGTCCAAACTGGATAAATAGTGTAATTCATGATCCAAAATTTTAACGCGGCTATTCTCTTTGTCTGCAACAAATATTTTTAGCCCATTTTTACTTGCTAGATCGGTCGGTGATTGTAAGGATTCTGTACCAGATCCCTTTCCTCCTACCTCGGTACCTAGCATTCCATCTGTACTGAACACGTAGATTCTATGCTCTGCCTCATCACTAACCATGACTCCATCAATGCTCTTTACCATGGCTGATGCTTGGGTAAAGGTAGCAATAGGTATGGGATTTACCGCTGAACTAACTTGGCTGATGCCCTTTGAGTCAGCTACTATGGCCAGGTAATGGCCCGCTATATCCTTCCCAGAGTACTCATGTAATATTCTAGCTTGTTGAATGGTATTCTCTTTTAGCTCTGCTTCAACTCCAGCATATGGAACTAAGCTAACTAAAATCACAAAGCCTATGTAAATGCCTATAAAAGAACCCGAACTAAGTGATGTATTTTTTTTACATCCATGACGAGATTGTAAATTGGACGAAGGAATTCGCGCGGCTAATAAAGTCCTTAACGTACTAAAGGTATGGTTCCAGAAGCCTTTCATGATACATGGTTCAGTCCTTTAGCACCAATATCTTTACGGTAAAACATATCCTTAAACGATATAGATTCAAGTCCTTTATAGGCCATGGAAATCGACTTCTGCAGTGTTTTACCGGTACCGACCACATTTAACACACGCCCACCGGCAGTGCATAGTTGACCCTCATGTTGCTCTGTGCCTGCATGAAAAATTTGAATGGCATCTGTCCGTTGGAGTTTATCTACACCAGTGATAGGATACCCCTTTTGGTAACTAATTGGATAGCCACCCGAAACAAGTACCACCGTGGTTCTATATTGATCATCAAATACAATGTTTTCCTCTTGTAGGGATCCCTTTGTACTTTGAACTAAGTGAGTTAGCAAATCACTTTGGAGTCGAGGTATAATAACCTGACATTCTGGATCACCAAAGCGGCAATTATATTCTACTACCTTTGGCCCGTCAGGTGTCATCATTAGACCTACGTACAAAAACCCTTTGTAGGGATTTCCTTCAGCGGCCATACCTGCTATAGTTGGGGCAATAATGTTTTCTGAGACGGTTTGAAGCACCTCTTCGCTGAGAAGGGGTGATGGTGAATACGCACCCATACCACCCGTATTCGGGCCTTTATCCCCATCTAGTTGCCGCTTATGATCCTGTGCGGTTCCCATAATTTCGAAGTGTTCTCCATCGCACAATGCAAACACAGATGCTTCTTCACCAGGCATAAATTCTTCGAGTACCAAAGTTTGTGCTGCAGTTTGCAAAGTACCCTCTCTAAGCTCCTCTAAGCCAGCTAAAAATTCTTCCCTATTTTCAGGAATAAGTACTCCTTTCCCACCAGCTAAGCCATCTGCTTTTAATACCACGGGGTACTCATTTCTAGCGTCTACATAGTCTAGCACTTCATTAAAATAATCCCCTGAAAACACCTTATACGCGGCTGTAGGTATGTTATGGTGTGCCATAAAATCTTTGGCAAATTGTTTACTCCCTTCTAATTGCGCCGCGATGGTACTGGGTCCGAAAACAGGATGACCCTTTGATTCTAAAAAATTGGAGATTCCAGCTACTAAGGGTTGCTCAGGGCCAACAACGGAAAGTCCAATTTTTTTTTCTTCAATGAACTCAAGTACGTTTTCAAAATCTAGGGCATTCAATGCCACATTGACTCCACATGCCTGAGTACCTGGATTACCGGGTGCTATATATAAGGTATCGCAAAGAGGCGATCGGGATAAGGCCCAAGCTAACGCATGCTCTCTACCACCACTTCCTAAAAGTAATACCTTCATAGTACTATTAAACCTCTGAGGTTGATGAAGGGTTGGGCTCGATTGTTTTAGTAGACAAACTTTCTGCAATCTCAATAATGCTAACAAAACTTTCTGCATCCAGACTTGCACCACCAATTAAACCACCATCAACATCTGCTCGGCTTAATAATTCTTGAGCATTTGCAGGCTTCATACTACCTCCATAAAGTAAACGTATTGCCTGAGCCACATCACCAAATTGTTCAGCCAAAATTGATCGTATAAACGCATGCATTTCTTGAGCTTGTTCTGGACTAGCAGTCTCCCCTGTTCCAATAGCCCAAACTGGTTCATAAGCGACAACTATTTGAACTACCTGTTCATCGCTCAGACCTTCGAATGCAGCAAGTGTTTGTGTTTTCACCACCTCAAAATGTCGGCCTTCTTTACGTTCAGCTAATAGCTCACCAACACAAACTACAGGGGATAGTTCATGAGCTAGGGCAGTTTGTATTTTTTTGTGAACTAGGGCGTCATCTTCATGATAATAGGCGCGCCGCTCGGAGTGTCCTACAAGGACATAACTGCATCCAGCCTCCACCAACATAGATGCGCTTATCTCACCAGTATATGCTCCTTTCTCAGCCTCATGCACATTTTGTGCCCCCACTAGAATATCGCTTTCATGGAGTTGATCAATAGCCATTGATAAAGATACAAAAGTCGGACAAACCAATACATCCACTTCTTCAGAAATAGTTGGTTTTTGATTCTTTATGGCAGATAATAGGTCAGAGGTAAACTCTGCCCCTCCATTCATTTTCCAGTTACCTGCAATTAAAAGTTTTCGCATAATGTTAGGATTAAAGTATTATTTCGATTTTAAGTGAGGTGTGAGGTAGGGAATAAAATCATCCAGTTCTTCCCCAATAAATTTCCTAATAATTCGGCCTTCAGCATCGAGGAGTATCCGCGTTGGATAGTATTGGATATTAAAAGTTTCAACGAGGGATTTTCGATTCATCGTGGATGGTTCTGCAATAGACCAAAAGCGATCTCTTTCTTCAAAAAAGGCCCCTATTGTGGTTGTACTTTCGTCAAAGGCCATGGTGTAAATTTGGAACCCTCGAGGAGAAAACAGTTGATAACTAATCTTTAATTCCTCGTATTGTTGCTGATATAATCCATTTTCCATAAGGGTAAATTCTAGTAAAGTAGGGGCCCCTTTAATACTCTCTTCATTAATGGTATCCCCTTCTGTGCTTACAAAGCTAAAGGCTGGAATAAACTTACCCGGCGTTAAATCTTCGAGTTCAAAACGCATATTTTTATACCAAAATGATAGATCTTCTTCGTCTTCGTACAAATGCTTGAATTGCGCTATTCTCTCTTTTCCTTGCTCAATTCGCAAGGAATCATAATACAACTCTACAAGCATTTGATCGATTACTCGGGTTTGCTCTTTATCAGAAACAATTGACTTTAGTGAATCCAAATATTTAACACCTTGATCAAACCCATTGATTGTACTTATGTAGTCCTTTCCAACTGTTATGGCAAGTCCCAAAGACTGTTCATTTTCGAGGCCTTCATTTATGAGCGATATCATTTTCTGTTGATCAATTTCTGAGAGAATTAGAACTGCAGCCTCTAGTGCGAATGAAGAGGCAAACGTTCCAGGGTAATCCTTGTAGACCTCTTCATACAAATTGGCCCATTTTCGTAACTCATCTACAATAGCAGTGTCAGCAAGTGCCCCCATCGCGATAAATCGCCGAGTGCGAGTAAATCCTGCATCGATCCGATCAAAAACATCAACCGCTCGCTGTTCTCTTGAATCTACCTTCAATGTTTGGCCAATCTCTGGGAATTGTCCAGTGAATAGCACCGAATCATCTGGCGCCAACAGTATTCTCATGTTCAAAATTGGGCTTCCATCGCGACTTATTTGGAGAGGATAAGCTCCAGCTTCATTGAAGCTTATGGTGCTCATGATTCTACCCATACTATCCGTTTTACCTATAAATAAGGTATCTACTGAGCTATTTTGCGTTTTTTGAGAATATAACAAGAATTCAAAACCTTGGAGATTACGAGTTCGATCCAAAGAATCCGTTACATCAATTTCAACAGAAAATAAACTAGTATTAATTGGTTCAGGACTGTCACAATGGATAAGCAAAGACACAAAAAACAAGGTCAAAAAAGCTCCTCGGATACCTATATGGGTAATATTCTTGGAGGAAAATAAATAGTTTATTGTTGCTAATTCATTCATTCGATTGCTCATTGCAGATGGTGTTGGCATGGTTGGTTTACTCTTGTTAATTATCAGATGCTCAATCCAAATATTTGCGAACGAGTTCATTTGCCATTTTAGGATTTGCTTTTCCCTTGGAGGCCTTCATCACCTGCCCGACAAAGAATCCCATTAATTGCTTTTTTCCTTCTTTGTATCTAGCTGCTTCATCAGGATTTGCTTCAATAACTTGCTTGACCAAATCATCCATATAATTCGAGTCTGAAACCTGAAGTAAATTAAGCTTCTCTGCCAATTCCTGAGCAGAACAACCCTGCTCTAACATCGCATTAAAAATTGTTTGCTTAGCAGTAGAACTGACTTTATCTGAAGCTCTTAAATCCAACAACTCGGCTAATCTAGTCGCCGATAGAGGAAAATCTTGAATAGTTATACTCTGCTCATTCAAGACCCGAAGAACGTCACTTAATACTAAACTAACTGAAGCTTTAACCTGACCACTTTTTGAAACTAATTCCTCAAAAAAGTCAGCTAAATACCGATTCTCCGTTAAGGTAATCGCATCAATTACACTAAGATGATATTGCTCAACAAAACGCTGTTGACGTATGTGAGCAAGTTCGGGCAGCTCTTCTTTAATTGAATCTAACAACTCTTTAGTCACAATAATGGGAGGAAGATCTGGTTCCGGAAAATATCTGTAGTCATGTGCCTCTTCCTTTGATCGCATGATACGAGTCTCCATTTTAATGGTATCCCATAACAACGTTTGCTGCACCACTTTACCGCCCGCTTCTATGAGTTCTATTTGACGATAAATTTCGAAGTCAATGGCTTTTTCAACATTCCTAAAAGAGTTCATGTTTTTAAGCTCGGTTCGAGTACCAAATTTTTTACTTCCTCTTGGTCGTACAGATACATTGGCGTCGCATCGTAAGCTTCCCTCTTCCATATTCCCATCACATATTTCAAGGTATTGGACAATCTGTTTTATTTTTGATAGATAGGCGTACGCTTCTTCTGGGGTGCGTAAATCAGGCTCTGAGACTATCTCAATTAGAGGGGTTCCTGCACGATTTAAATCGACCAAGGTGTTATAAGGGTCTTGATCATGAATGGATTTACCGGCGTCCTCTTCCATATGTATTCGGGTTATCCCAATACACTTTGAATACCGTTCTACCTCTATGTCAATATAACCACCTTCACAAATTGGTGTTTCAAACTGAGAAATTTGATAACCCTTTGGAAGATCAGGATAAAAATAATTTTTTCTGGCAAATATAGATTTAGGAGCAATAGAACAGTTGGTAGCCAAACCCATTTTAATGATGTAACGAATGAGATTTTCATTCACTAATGGCAAGGTGCCAGGGTGCCCCAAACAAAGAGGGCTAATTTGGGTATTGGGTGCCTGTCCATACTGCGCAGCTACTGGCGCAAAAGCTTTGCTTTGAGTTAATAATTGGGCATGTACCTCTAAACCTATTACCGCCTCAAAGTCTTTATGATCAATGTTATTCATAACTCTATTTATCCTACTGCTTTAGAATCGAAAGATATTAAAGTTGTCACTTTGTATTTGTGTTTTTTTCGGGTAGGTATCGCCTCTAATTGCCGGCAAAATTATAGCTATAAATTTCCTATTTTTGTTTCATAACATGCTAATACTTACACAGTAAAAGTATTAATAATGATCAAAGACCAACCAAAAGAACTGTTTCCTTCTAAATGGAGCTAGGCTCATAAGTATACTTCAAGAAAATTTCTATCATTATCCTGAAAGTACTAATTCAAAATACTTTTTGGCATAGCGCTACTACTCTGTGGGTTATCGGTTTGCGCCTCAACACCTGAAAAAAGAATTTACAACGCCTCACAAGAAACTCCAATTAGCCAAGGTACCTTTGAGGATATTAAAATTACAACCTTCGGTTCTTTAGTGAATCAAGATTTCGTAGTAATATTGGATGTTAGGACCCTCGCAGAAGTGAACGCAGAGGCCATAGAGGGAGCAATACTCCTTGATTTTACCAATCTGTCTTTGAGGCTATACTCAGCTTACTTGATTAAGATAGCACCTATTTAGTGTACTGCCGTTCAGGCAATAGAAGTTCACGGGCTTCGGTGGTGATGGTGGAGCGACTAGGCTTCAAGAATGTAAAAAAACTTATAGCTGGATACCAAGCATGAGCGAATTAGTAAAGTTAAGTTGCTTTTTATGGTACCGCTTTTCTAAAACTTAAAGCTATTTTTGAGAGTTATTCCTAAGCTCCTTATTATTGCTGTTGAAGTGATATGTTGGAACTCCATTGAATGCTTTTTTTCTCTCATACATTACACATTCAACCAAATTAATGACAGCTAAAACGATATAACAAAGAGCTATGAAAGCAGACTACAATATACATCCCCGAAGTAAAATAGGATTAGATTATATAGGATTAGATCAAAACGATGAAGTATTCTGGAATTTAAACCCTTCGGAACTCTACGAACATGCCATTCTACATGGGGAGGCTATTTTAACTGCTGATCATGCTCTGCTCGTACACACAGGTAAGTTTACGGGCCGCTCCCCAAAAGACCGATTTATCATAAAACAGCCGTCTATACAGGATGAAATAGATTGGGGTGAAATAAATCAACCCGCTAGTGAAGAAATTTTTAACAATCTCTTTTCTAGAGTTCAAAAATATCTCAGAGATAAGCGCTTATTTGTAAAGGATGCTTTTTGCGGCGCCGATACTAAAAACCGACTGAACGTGAGAGTGGTTAGTGAAGTTGCCTATCATGCTCTATTCACCCACAATATGTTTATCAGGCCAAATAAGGAGGAACTTGCGAGAATAGAACCTGATTTCACGGTTGTTGCGGCTCCTTTTTTCGAGGCGGATCCTAAAGTAGATGGAACAAAAAGCAGTACCTTTATCCTCTGCAACTTTGAGAGAAAGATTATTCTTATTGGTGGAACAATGTATTCTGGAGAGGTTAAAAAGGGAATATTTTCCGTAATGAATTACCTGCTTCCCAAAAAAGGTATTATGGCTATGCATTGCTCGGCAAATCATGATAAATATGGAAAATCTGCTGTATTTTTCGGGCTTTCAGGTACGGGAAAAACAACGCTATCTGCGGACGCTTCAAAAACTCTAATCGGCGATGATGAACACGGCTGGAGCGATGAAGGAATATTCAACTTTGAAGGTGGGTGTTATGCTAAGACCATTAATCTTAGTAAAAAAAGTGAGCCTATGATTTATGCTACCACCAAAATGCCTGGTACTATTCTTGAAAATGTCATTTTAGATTCAAATCGCGAACCAGATTTTACTGATGTAAGTCTTACTCAAAATACGCGTTGCTCTTATCCTATCGATTTCATTCCAAATGCCAGTGAAACGGGTATGGGAAACCACCCAGATAACATTATTTTTCTTACGGCAGATGCCTTTGGAGTACTACCTCCTATTTCAAGACTTACGCCCGAACAAGCTATGTATCATTTTATCAGTGGATATACAGCAAAAGTAGCTGGTAC
>PCAT01000026.1 GCA_002730655.1 Balneola sp. | reverse complement strand
AAGAATAGTATTGCTTACAATAATTGTGAGTACTGCCCAGAATATTGCTAACAATGCTATTATAATAAAAGGCCATCCTTTTATTATATATTTTAAATCACTTATGGTGATTAGCCAGAGTTGTTTTAATTGATTTAAAGGACCAAAATTTAAATTAACTTTTGGTAAAGTTAATTTCTTAATCACTCGGTGATTACTTTCCTTTTGTTTTTTTTCTTCTTTTTTCCAAGGCCATTTTATACGGATAGGTTGTTGATGGAAATCAAATTTGGCATAAATACTATAAAATATTACTGCACTTACTGCTGACCAGACGACTCTATTTAAAATCACCCATTTTTCCCAAGGCAACTTATTTTCATTTTGCTCATAAACTGTCCAATATTCGGTATAGTATAGGTTAGCATTAAATCCAAAAGGGTCTATCATTGCAGACAAGATTTTATTGTCTAAATTTGATAGTAGAACATCAGCAATTCCTTGAGTTATGATGAGGCCAATACCGACTAAAAAACCAACAACGATACTTCGGCTAAATGTAACTAGAGCAAACATAATAGCTCCAAAAAAGAAAGTATTTGGAATTAAATAGATCCAAAAAGATTGTAAGTAAGGACTAATCGAAAAAGGAGCAATTAGGTCCGGATTGACGCCCGGGAGAAATGTGCCCAATATCATTCCTAAAGTTGCTGAAAGTAGTACAGATAATGTGACAATATAACCGGCTACAAATTTTCCCAGTAGATAAGGACCTTTTTTAAACGGATACGAGAATAACAATAAATGAATATCATATTTAAAATCTTTGTGTATTGTACCCCCAATTAGGGCAGCTATTAGAAATAAAAATATAAAGCCATTCATAGCATTTAAGATGCCATTTATGGCAAGAGGGGAATTTGCTATGGTCGAAGAATTAACAGTCCCACTAATAGCACCTAATGCTCCGGCTGAATCTGCCATTAAAAATAGTGCAAAGCCGAAGAAAAAGATTAAGTAAATGTAATAACTAGGGCGTTTTAGCCAATACTTTAACTCAAAAATTAGGATAGATAAAAAAGAGCTCATTATTATACCGCCTCATTGGCTTTAGTGTAAGTATGGCTAGTTCGAAGTTTTTTTAAAGTAACGAAGTAAGTGTCCTCTAAATTTGGTTGTTTCTTTTCAAAATTTTTGCCGGGAGACTTTTCAGAATAAACCCTTAAAAAAAGACTGTTATCTTCATTATAACCGGATGAAAGTACGTTATATTTCTGTTCAAATTCTTCCAATTCTTCTTTCTTGATATCGCACCCCCAAATATTTCCATTAATGGCACTAATAGCTTCTTTTGGAGTGCTTTGCAGAAGAATTTCCCCCTTATCCATGATGGCCATATCTGTACATAATTCTTTTACATCATCTACGATGTGAGTAGAAAATATGACAATATTATCCGTTCCAATTTCTCGAAGTACATTAAGGAATCGCTGTCGTTCCGCTGGGTCTAAGCCAGCTGTGGGTTCGTCTACAATAATGAGTTTGGGTTTATTTAATAGTAATTGAGCTATGCCAAATCGTTGCTTCATCCCACCAGAGTAGCCAGCTACTTCTTTAAAACGTACATCATATAGATTGGTTAATTCTAATGCTGAAGCAACAATATCATCTCGTTCTCTTTTATTTGATATACCTTTAAGCTGTCCCATATAGTGTAATAAATCATAGGCATTCATTTTAGGATAGACTCCAAAACTCTGTGGCAAATAACCTAAGATTTTACGTAGCTCAATTGGATTTTTGAGTAAGTCAATATCTCCTAACTGGGCCTCACCAATGTCGGGCTCTTGTAAAGTAGCAATTGTCCGCATTAGAGTAGATTTTCCAGCCCCATTAGGACCTAATAACCCAAACATGCCATTTGAGATATTCATTGACACATTTATTAAGGCTTTGACACCATTTGAATATGTTTTAGATAAATTTTTTAAATATAGATTCATAACAATTTTTATTACTCATTACGTCGACAATCATAGAATATAATTTTTTTGGAAAGAAGAATTATATAAAATGAATATTAAAATTATCAGTAGTACTTTTTTGGTGGGTCCATTATTAATAGTTAATTTTATGTCTAGTGTTGAACTTCAACCATTTAGCTTCAAGAATTAATTTGAGTAATTGCCGATCATCTCCAAGAAATAATTTTATTAGGTGTTANCTGGATACCTTTTATTGNTGTTATCCTCATTAGTCTAGTGACAGAGGTTTTATTTGCNCAAACTATGATCCTGAAACCGCCATCAGCCCAGNATTCNGATGGAGATTATGAGATAAAACTGCTCTTAAANCAGGATGCAGAATTCCGCTTAGAATGGACCAATTTAGATGCGTCNGNATTGAATCTTACTGGAAGTAATGCAAAATTAATCATTGGTAGGGCGTCCAATACCTATCAAACCTTAGAAATTGATGTTGATGGGAATCAGGCTGATTTGGTGCCTAACACTATTGGTCTTAGTGTAGGGCGATATTTTGCTCGAATCACTAATTCACCAGCCCGTACCGCTAGTGCTATTCAGGAAGATGCAATGAATAATCCAGGTAGTATTTTTTATTCTAATGAAGTGCAAATCATCGTAGAAGCAGATGAGGCTCCATCCATAATCGCGCCACGGGGAAACACCACTAATGCCACACCTACTTTTCAATGGACAGCGGTTTCAGGGGTTCCCTCCTACTGGTTAATTGTCTCTAGTACACCCTTCGATATAGTAGAGGATGATGAAGGTGGAATTAGTATTGAAGGCGCTACGGTGGTTTGGCAGTATATTACTAAAACTACTACGGCTGATTATGGGGATATTAATCGGGAGTCTCCTTTTACTGATGAAGCGCCGCCATTAAATGCCAATCAAGAGTATAGTTATACGGTTTTAAATGTGTATGAAGAGAATAATCCGGTGTACACGAGTCCCGTTTTTGGAGGTATCGTGCCTTTTGTCTTTGTTGACCCAAATGCGGTGCCAAAAACAACACTTATAAGGCCGAATAATAACGTAGAACTATTTGCAGAAGAGACCATAACATTTGAGTGGACCGACGTTCCCGAGGCAGCTAATTATACGGTTAATCTTTTTCAGGTGATGAAACAGCAAGGAATTGACGTCACGATTCCTATTTGGTCAGGGACTACGACTAATAATTTAATGGAGTTTCCAGCCCTTCAAACCTTAAAGAGTGGTCGCTATCAATGGAATGTGGTCTCCAACAATACCAAGGGTGGTGGAACTACGTCTAATAGTCGCTTTTTTCAATATAATGTAGAAACAGGTGAGTTTAGTGCTCGCGTATTAAGCGCAGCTGACAATTCTAGTCTATTGGGAGTCGAGCTTTCTGCACGGGCAATATCTGGTGGGGTGACTCCTTCCCTTCCTTATTTTGTACAAACAGAAAGTTATTCGGATAGTTTGGTAGCTGGAACATACGAGTTTACAGCCGAAAAACAAGGTTTTGAGATTACTTCTACAACGGCGGTTATCGAAGATCAACGTACGACCTACGTGCAGATCAAAATGGAACCGTTACCTTCCTCGTTATCTGGAGTGGTTAAAGATAACGCAGGCGAGACGGTCGAGGATGCCGTAGTAAATACGGTTAAATCCGATGATGGAACCGTAAAAACCACCACTACAGGCGTAAATGGAGATTATTCGATATCACTAAATCAGGGAAGTTATACCGTTTCCGTTTCGAAATCTGGATATATTAGCCCAAGTAGTCGTTCGGTTACACTTGGTTTAGACGAACAAAAGAATCTTTCTGATCCGTTTATTTTGACCAATGATCAAGCAACAGTATCCGGTACCATATTCAATGAGGACGGCGATGCGATTTCTCGAGCAACGGTACGTATTGATAATGGAAGTCAGCAGTATGAATCCCAGAGCAATGGTTCCGGGGCCTATCAATTTACAGTATCGAGTGGGAATTGGACGCTCTCTGTAGAAAAAATTGGATTTGTTAAACCTGAGGATGCTACGGTATCTCTTTCGACAGGTGATATATTACAGAGCCAAGATTTTACACTAACTGGTAATGCAAACCAGGTAACTGGATTTGTGCGAGAGCGTATAACCAACGGAGATGGCTCTACCGGCCTAAGTCCTTTTGGTAATGTGGAAGTACGTGCGGTGCCTAGCGTTGGAACGGCTATTAGCACTACTACGTCTGGAAATGGACAGTATACACTTTCGCTTAAGAGTGGTTCCTATTCTATTGTGGCAATAGAAGAAAATTATGCTTCTAATCAAGAGAGGGAGTTGGTTATTGGTATCGCTGTGGGTGAAACTATTTCGGGGATGGATTTTGAAATGGTTCCAAATGCAAGTTCTATCTCAGGTACTGTGAGTCTGCCTAATGGTAATGGGGTATCGGATGCCACTGTGACCGTTTTAAATGTGGGTACTGCCCAGACCAACAGCAGTGGCTATTATTCGATGAGTGTACCCAACGGAAGTCATGAGGTTTCAGTGAATAAGACAGGATTGGTATCTCCTTCTCCAAAAACAATCAGTTTATCCGCAGGTCAAGATCTTACGGGTATAAACTTTGAAATGACACCGAACGCTGGCTCTATCTCAGGTAAGGTAAATTCAAGTGGTTTGGCGCTTACCAATTCCCAGCTACGGGCTAGGAATACATCAACCAACCAGCTTGTTACCCTAACCAATGCTAACGATGGAGGCTACACTTTTAACTTACAGTCAGGTAGTTGGATTATTTTGGCGCAGAAAACAGGTTTTTTGTCTGATTCAAGTGCAATTATAACTATCGGGCCAGGCCAATCGGTAATTAATCAGAATTTTTCGCTGGTGGAAAATACCTTTACACTGAGGGGTACGGTGACTGACGGAACAAACGCTATTAGGAATGCGAGTGTATCGGTAAGCGATGGTGAGGGATTTAGCCAGGTAACCCAAACGCAGATTAATGGTACATATGCATTTAGTATTCCTGCGGGGGTGAATTACACGATGATGGTCGATAAAGATGGATACAAAAGTGCAAGTGATAACTCGGGTATTGAGACGGCTGGTTCTACTAGTGTAAAGGATTTTGCTTTGAGTTCGAATCCGTCTTCCGTAGCAGGTACGGTGAATGTGTCTGGAGGGGGGATTTTGGATGCTGCAAAAATATATGCATTAAACGAGTCGGGCCAAAAAGTTGATTCGACTACCAGTAAGTCCGATGGAACCTATGTGCTGGGTTTGAACCCTAATAGTTATACCCTCAGAGTTCAAAAGGCAGGTTATACGAACGCACAAAAAACGACTACCTTGAGTATTGGTCAGAATCTTACGGGAGTCAACTTTTCGGTCAGTGAAAATTTTGTATTTATTTCTGGAACCCTCACCGATACAGAGGAAAATGCGCTGGATCAGGTGTTGATAAATGCAAATGAGTTGGGTGGGAGCGGTGCGACAGCAGTTTCAGATGCTGAGGGAGCGTACAGTTTTGAGGGTTTAGTCGGGGGTAGTTACGTAATTAGTTACTCAAAAACTGGATATGTTAGCAAAGAAGTGGCTCAAACAGCGTCAGACGGGGCGACTATTCGTCTGGATCAACAGCTTACGATCAAGGATGGTCGGGTGTCGGGCCTTGTTCAAGATCTTAGCGGAGCGAGACTCGCTGAGGCTACGGTTACCGCTACTCATAGTAATGGGAATGTATATACAAGTATTACCAATATACAAGGTGAATATAGCCTCATCAGCTTGGAATTAGGGAATTATACCATTAATGCTACCAAAACTGGTTATAGCTCTCCTGATGATGAAAGCTTTGCTCTAAGCGCAGATCAAACGGAACTAACCCAGATCAATGTGAATGGACTGGTTCTTAATAATGCAGGGATTACAGGGACTATTGCCCAAGCTATAACTAATGCAGGCATCAAAGGAGCAGAGATATCTTTGATTGGTAGAGAAGGCAATGGATCTAGTTTTACTGTTTCGGAGGCTAGCGGGACTTACACTATATCGGGAATGAGTCCGGGAAATTTTTTACTCATAACATCTAAGGAAGGTTTTGAAAGTGATACAACAGGGGTGCTTTTAACTGCTGGTATGACTATTTCAGAAGATGTACAGTTATCCTCAAATATTAGCTCCCTTAGTGGTATAGTCACCGATAAGAGTGGGAATACCTTAGGATTTAACGTTATGGTGATCGCTTCAAATAACGTGAATTCCTACACTACCAAAAGCGATGAGAGTGGGAATTTTCAGTTTAATGAAATTGAAAACAGGGCTAATTATACCCTAGAGACAGATATTTATCGGGAGGGCTATGAAAATGGAAGTCTTACTTATTTCATTGCATCGGGAGAATCTGCTGCAACTTTGAGCGAGAATTTAGAGGTCACCGTCACGCAGGCTTCGATCACTGGAACAGCTGGTGTTGCGGGGGCTACCATGCGGTTAATTAATGCTGATACCCAAGAAATTGTTGACTTGGTTCAGTCAAATCCTTCAGGAAATTACAGTTTTACCTTTCTTCCCGCTGGTAATTATTTCGTGCAAGCTCAACTCCTTGGGTATGAGTTTAGCCCTGAACAAAGAGGCCCTATTTCTTTAGGAAATACAACGCTTGAAACGGCTAACTTTACGGCAGAAGCCAATATTGCTACGTTGGATGTGAAGGTATTAGAAGAGGGTGAAGCGTTGTCTAATGTTGATGTGAGCATTATCTCAGCGGATACGACAATTGTAATATCTCAAAAGTCTGGAAGCGACGGAATTGCAAGATTTTCTGGTATCAAGGCTACTTCTTATACCATACGTGCAACTAAAACCGATTTTACTTCCGACCCTGCCCTGTTAGTTCAAACACTACAAATTGGAGATTCGACCACGGTTAGCTTTTCTATGATTTCCAATAATGCACAATTCTCTGGGAGCGTAGTTAGCTCTACTGGAAATGGTCTTTCAAATGTAGACGTACGAGCCACTTTGGAAAGTACGGGACAGAGTTTTACTGCTTTATCTAATGACTCTGGACAGTACAATTTTGATGGAGTGGCCTCTGGGACTTATCAGCTAAAGGCCCAGCGCGAGGGATTTACTCAAGATAGTTTAGAAGTCACTTTGGTAGATGGAGACAACAAGACGGTAGACGATTTAGTCTTAGATCCACGTTATGTTGATGTGCGCGGGAAGGTGTTGTTAAGGTCGGCAGGATTTGAGGGCGCAAGTATTCGGGCACAATCATCGAGCAGCATTTCTACAATCTCCGATGCCGATGGGAATTACCGATTTGGAACACTTCCTATCTCAATAAAAGAGGGAGATTCTACAACGTATCAATTTACGGTGAGTTCAGGGGTGTTTTCAAAGACGTATACACGAGTGATAAAGCCGGATCAGGTAACTCAGCAAATTGTATTGCCGGATACTTATGTGCCAAGTGGGCAGATTACGATACGGGTGAATGATGGTAAGGACCCCTTACCAGGAACGGAGTTGGTGTTTGGTGTTTCTGGGGGGCAATCACAAAAAATAATAACCGGAAATGATGGGATTTATGCTTCTGAGTCTAATCTTAAAGAAGCAGAATATACTATAAGCTTATTTAAAGAAGGCTATTTATACCCTGAGAATACGATTCGAATTTCTCTAGATTCTGATACGACTGTGTTAGATAGTACTTTTAGCTTACCTTATGTACAATTACCAGTAGGAGATATTTTGGCCGATCAATCTACAGCCGTTTCGGTAGTTAGTCCTGCAGGCTTAGAACTGGATAATACAACTGTCTCGGCGCAGCTCTACTACCGAGTTGGGTCAACGGGTTCTTTTCAGTCTCTAAGCATGCAAGCAATAGATGGTGGAGAATTTCATGGTGTTTTTGGCCAGTCAGCGGGAGTAGATACCCTGCGAGCAACAATTCCAGTTCTTGGTGGAGTTGAGCCAATCACCTTATATACGACCGTGCGAGATATTGAAAAAGAGATTACTTATCAAAGTAACCAGAAAACAATTACCCCGTTGGCTAGCGGTATACTTAGTACCGTTCGTATAACACCAGGATTGAAAGGAAAAAAAATACGCTTAGGCGATACTTATGATCTACGAGTTGAACTGCGTGATGGGATTAATAAATCCTTACAAGATAAATTTGAAGGTGAAACTACAGAAGGTACGGTTCAGTGGTCACTTATTAATAACTCGCCAGGCATCCAATTAAGTACATTAGAGGGCACTCAAGCGACCTTGGAAACCCTTTCGGTAGGTACTTATCAATTTAGAGTAACCACCGAATATAATGGTACGAGTATTAGTGAAACCATAGACGTGGAAATTCAAAGCATACCTATCGACAGCATGGTTGTTAGTAGGCCAGCCAAGCAGATTTCAAACGCTAGCACGCATCTGTTTGGCTATACTGCCATAGATACATCTGGTAGTAGTGTTGTTCTAGGAAATAGCTTGGAGTGGAAGGTAAACCCAAGCACGGTAGGGACAGTTGATAATAGAGGCGTTTTTACCCCTTTAA
>PCAT01000025.1 GCA_002730655.1 Balneola sp. | reverse complement strand
AAATACTGTATTTACCATAAAAAGTGGCTTTCTGAAAAACATAGCAACCATAAATATACGGTTTTCATTTGCTAAGCGGTGATCTTAGCTCTACTTTCTTTATCTAATTAAAAAAACAACCTATGATTCTTTCATTCTTTCAAATAGATGCATTTAGTTCGGTACCGTTTTCCGGAAATCCTGCTGCGGTATATCCCCTACAAAATTGGTTGCCGGATGCTCAGCTACAGGCCATAGCAATGGAACATCAACTAGCTGAAACCGCCTTTTTTGTTCAAACAGGCTCTACTTACGAGTTGCGTTGGTTTAGCCCAGAAACAGAAGTTGATTTATGTGGGCATGCAACCTTAGCCACTGCTCACGTTCTATACAACGAATTAGGCGTGAAACGGAAGTTGCTAAAATTCTATACCCGATCCGGAACTCTTACGGTACAACAAACTGCCGACGGATTAATGATGGATTTCCCACTAATACCACTCGAAAAATTTACGGGAGATAGACAGGCTTTAACTATGGCATTGGGTTTGGAGCAAACACCCGTTTCTATCTGGCAGGCTGATGATATTTTAGTTGAACTCTCAAGCCAGACTAAAGTTGCTAAACTAGAACCCAATATGCAGGCCTTAGCACAAATACCCACACGAGGGGTTATTGTCACGGCTTTGTCAAAATCAAGTAATATTGATTTCATTTCACGCTTTTTTGGTCCTAGGGTGGGAGTGAATGAGGATGCGGTTACAGGTTCTGCTCATACAAAATTAGCTCCCTTTTGGGCTGAAAAACTCGGTAAAAATACCCTTAAAGCTAAGCAAATATCCAAACGTGGTGGGGAACTATCTCTAGAAGTAAAAGGAGAACGAGTATTCATTACCGGACAAGCAGTAGGATTTTCCAGAGGGGAAAGCAAAGTGCCTAATGTCTAAGTTATTAACCATTAGAATAGAGAATTTATGACCATCCTCCTCCTCATACTAGGGCTGATAGCAGGACTGATAGCAGGGTTATTTGGAGTGGGAGGGGGGATTATATTTACACCGGTGCTGTTTTTTTTGTTTGAGCAAGCTGGTATATCTAATTCAGTACCATGGGCGGTGGCATCTGGGCTAATGTGCACATGGATTACCGCACTAGCTAGCGTAGTGAGGCAGTATAACCAACAACATTTATTCTTAAAAGAGGGTCTTTTGTTGGGTTTCTTTGGAGCTTTAGGTATTAGCTTAGGGAAATGGGTACTTCTTTCTCCATACTACAGCAGGACTGAATTTATAATTGTATTTAGCAGTCTATTATTCTACAGCGCTGTACTTATGTTTATGCGAGGACGAAAAGCCGAAATCCAAATTGAAGTGGACAAAGATGTAAGTTTTCCATCCTTTAGCCCGAAACAAGCCTCCATTACAGGTCTAATCGGGGGAGGAATAGCCTCGCTTGCGGGTGTAGGAGGTGGAGGTACTATGGTACCAATAATGAATCTATTCTTTAAACAGTATTTTCGTAAAGCTGTGAGTATTTCTCATTTAGGTATGTTAACTATGATCACTGTAGGCGTTCTTCAGTTGATGGCAGAACAACCAGAATTAAATGGGGCAGGACAAAGTTTAACAAAGTGGACTCTCGGATATGTCGATTTAGGAGCAGTTAATTCAATGGGGTGGACGGCACTATTGGGCGCTTATTGTGGGGCATGGCTAAATCATAAAATACCACGACATTATCTACAATTAGGTTTTGCATTATTGGCCCTAGTAATGGGTACCCGACTTTTATTAACTTTATAATATCTCTCAACTTTGTAAAAAAAGAAGCCCCTGTTCAAGTGGCTTCTTTTATTGTTAGCAATCTATAGCTAGCCGTCTGATGGCATATACGTCCTTGCAACGTATATTGCTATAATCCAGTAAACACTGCCGGTTTTAGACACCTTCTATAAGGATGCTGTGGGGATGCCGGCAAATAAATAGACTTTCTAGTCCATAATCCTCCTTAGGAAGGCGGGTTGTTCAGATTCGTTTCTTCGAGTATTTTCTGTTCTTTGCTGAAAGTTTGCCACTCTTGCTGCCTGATTTGGAGTCGTTGGATCAGTGGTATGATTTTGAGCATCTTCTTTACGAGCATTAATATCTCTACGTAGATAAGAAGGCGTATCTAATCGTTTAAGGTTTCCTTCTCCTTTGTAGTAGTCCTTGTTTGGCCGTGAAAATTTAGATACTTCTTCTACATCGACTCCCTTTTTCACCCCGATCGTTTGCTCAGGTATGGGTGCAGCTTGTTCATTATTAGCTTGATTAGCCTGTTGAAAAGCTTTTGCTACTCGGTTAGGAGCAACACGAACACTATTTCGATCTTCAGTCAATTCAAAACCAGTTGCAATTACTGTAACGCGCATTTGATCTCCAAAAGATTCATCCAGTACAGTACCCAGAATAATTTCTGCATCATCGCCAGCTTCCTGCTGGATAATACTTGTGGCAGTAGTAGTCTCACGCATACCTAATTTAGATCCAGCGGAGATGTTGACGAGTACATTGCGTGCTCCTCGTATGCTAACTCCATCTAAAAGAGGAGAATTAATGGCATCTCTAGCTGCAATTTCAGCTCGATCAGAACCTTCAGCAGTAGCAGAGCCCATAATGGCTGCTCCTCCATCGGTCATAGTGGTACGAACATCTGCAAAATCTAGGTTTATAAGACCAGGCATCAAAATTAAGTCACTTATACCTCGAGTAGCGTTATACAAGACCTCATTGGCCATAGCAAATGCTTCTATTAATGAGGTTGATTCATCGCCTATATCTAATAGACGTTCATTTGGAATGACAATGACAGTATCGCATTGCTTTTTTAATTCGGATATACCTTCCAGGGCATATTTCTTTCTTATACGTCCTTCGCATTCAAACGGAGTAGTAACGATACCAACGGTTAAAATACCTTTGCGCCTTGCCATTCCAGCGACTACAGGAGCGCCACCAGTTCCGGTTCCACCACCCATACCGGCAGTCACGAATACCATGTCAGCACTTTCAATGGTTTCCTCAATATCGTGTCGGTTTTCTTCCACCGCTTCTCGACCAACTTCTGGACGTGCGCCGGCTCCCAAACCGCTTGTTAGGGTAGTACCAACCTGTACTTTTATATTAGCTAAGCTGTTTTTAAGCGCTTGTGCATCGGTATTTAGAGCAATGTACTCCACACTGTCTAAACCCATATTTATCATATTATTGATAGCATTTCCGCCACCACCGCCAACACCAATTACCTTGATTTTGGCATTTTCCTGACTTTTTTCGTCAAAGTAGAATCTTGAATTTGACATGTCTACTCCTTTTTGTTGTTTTGTTTACTGAATATTCTGTAGATGAATGCATGCTGTTCATGCGATTAAAGTTCTTTGAACCAGCCTTTCATTCGATCGGCTATTTTGTTCATTACCTGNTCCACACTANTTGCTTTGGAGGAAGNAGGTATCATGGTTTTTTGNTTATGCATACCTGTTTTTAGNGCATGAATCACTAATCCAACGGCGGTGGCATAAATAGGNGANTTTACCTCCTCAACTAAACCGCCTGTAATTCCTAAAGGCANGCCAATTTTAGCNTCCATTCCCAAGCTTTCATTCGCTAGTGGACAGATATTTTTGACTAGAGATCCACCACCNGTTAGNACTACTCCAGCACTAAGTGCATCGGAGTATCCACTTCGTTTGATTTCAATACCAACGATTTCAAGAATTTCTTCCACTCGTGCTTGAATGATTTTTCCAAGTATACTTTTAGTTATTTCTTTGGGAGGTCGGCCTGCAATACCAGGTACTGTGATTACTTCATCTTCTTGAATGAGGTCGGCGTAACTCTCGCCATGTTTACGCTTTAAGTTCTCTGCTTGGTCGTCTAAAACGCTGAGACCAATTCGAATGTCATCGGTGACCTTCTGCCCCGCAACGGCAATGACGGCCGTATGTCGTATAGTGCTTTCTTGGAAGATGGCTACATCGGTGGTACCCCCGCCAATATCAACTAATACCACTCCAGCTTCTTTTTCTTCAGCGTCTAAAGCTGAATAGGATGAGGCTAACGGTTCAAGAATTATATCCGCAACTTGATAGCCTGCCCGTTCTACACAGCGGTAAATATTTTTGGCTGCAGATACCAAGCCAGTTATAATATGTACTTCGGCTTCCATACGCATACCACTCATGCCCACAGGGTCACTGATACCATCTTGACCGTCCACAACAAACTCCTGAGGGATGACATGCAGAATCTGTTGGTCGGTTGGAAGCATGATGCGCTGACAGTCTTCTAGGAGTCGTTCAACATCCCGGGCAGTGATCTCATTATCACGATTGTTGATAGTAATAACTCCTTTGCTTCGCATACTCCTAATATGGTCCCCAGCAATGCCAACATTTACCGAATTGACTTCTATACCAGAAGCTAACTCGGCTTGGGCTATGGCTTCTTTTATCGCATTGACCGTCTTATCAATATTTACAACAACCCCACGATTGAGTCCGTCGCTAGGAGCTTTGCCAACCCCCAAAATATTGATTCGTTCTTGCTCGTCGATAGAAGCTACAATGGCACAAATTTTTGTTGTACCAATGTCGAGTCCTACCATTATACGTTCTGTTTCTGTCATGATTCCCTCGTTATGATTTGATCGTTAAAGCGTAGGTCAATTTGCGCGATATGGGTGATACCCTTTTTTCGGATAACCTGGGTATAAAACAGTTCCCAATTCGCGAGTTTGTTTGTAAATGATTCGATACCAAAGAGAAGCTTAACACCATTTTCGTGACTCAATGCCACCACTCCTTCTACAGGATCAAAGGCTACTTCACTTAGGGTTGTCCAAGAAAATTCATGTTCTTTTGCCTCTTGCAAAAAACGCGCTATCTGCTTAAAAGCAATTGTATTTAGCGTGTCATCTTGTTTAGCAAAAGCAAAACCGTAAACTAGAGGAACATTGACTGACTTACCTTTTAATATTGGCAATTGCACTCCTTCAATATCTGCATATTGCTCCACAGCTCCACCAACCAATAACATTATTGGCATCCGTTCTTCAATAGAAATATGGAGGGTTCCACTAGGTTCTATATAAGGTTGTACAGACTTTACATAGGCCAAGTGTTGTACTCTATTTTTGAGTTCTTCTAAATTCAAGCTATCTGGAGATACCCCTACTGGTACCTGAGCCGCTTCTACTATATCCTGCTGCTCATGAAACCAAATTCCTGATACGCGCAGAGAATCAACCATGATAGATTGTTGCCAGTAAAATCCACCAATTATTCCTAGTCCAACCAGTAAGAACACAGTAGTGAGTAATCCAGGTGTAGAGATGGTCGATATGCTATTGGGTAATTTAGAACTCATCATTCAAATGGTTTAAATAATTCCAACCACTCCGTAAACTCTTCACCCATAAGGTATATGTCGCCTGCTCCCATCGTTATGATGATATCGCCGGCTTGTACGAGGTTTTTGAGTTTATCGGCTACGGTTTTTTTATCGCATACATAATGCACGTTTTTATGCCCATATTGCTTTGCTGTATTCGCAATCAATGCTCCGGAGATACCTTTAATAGGTTTTTCTCGTGAGGGATACACATCGGTCACTACCAACACTTCGGCATCGAAAAAGGAGAGCCCAAATTCCTTATATAAATTCTGAGTTCTAGAATATAGATGTGGTTGAAATACCGCTATGACGCGTCGATCTGGCCAACCACGATGGGCCGCTTGTAAGGTGGCTTGAACTTCCGTGGGATGATGTGCATAGTCATCGATAAGCATAATACCGTTAGAGTATTTCATTTGAAAACGACGATATACTCCTTCGAAGCGTTCTAAGCCGCGTTTAATGGTTTTGAACTCCATTCCCATTTCCAAACCACAGGCAATAGATGCCAAGGCATTTTTAACATTATATTCACCAGGGGCTTGAAGGCTCACCATTCCTAACTTTTTCCCCTGATACAATACAGTAAAAGAGGTGTTAAATTGAGCAGTCTGAATGTCGGTGGCACGCAATTGTGCCTGAGGTGTGAGTCCATAGCTGATAACTCTACGTTCAAGATCAGGTAGGATACTTCTTACATTTTCATCATCTAGACACACAATAACCGACCCATAAAAAGGAACCTTATTGGCATAGTCGATGAATGCTTGTTTCACATCGGCTAAATCATCATAGATATCTAGGTGCTCAGCTTCAATATTTGTTATCACCGCTACCGAAGGCGTAAGTCGTAAAAAAGTGCGATCAAATTCATCTGCTTCGACAATAATTATATCCCCTTTGCCAACTACAGCATTGGTTTTATCAAAACTGTGAACTTTACCTCCTACTATTATCGTTGGATCAAAGTTACCTTCTTGAATGACTAAACCAGTCATTGTAGTAGTAGTGGTTTTGCCATGCGTGCCAGCAATGCCTATTCCATACTTCATTCGCATGAGTTCAGCTAGCATTTCAGAACGTTTAATAGTGGGTATGCGTTTTTCAATAGCGGCTTTTGTTTCTTCATTTTTGTGAGCCTGGACCGCTGATGTGTAGACTACTACATCTGCACCAAGTATATGATCGGCATGGTGTCCTTCAAAAATAGATGCCCCTAACTTAGTTAAACGCAAGGTTGTTTCTCCTATTTGTTCATCTGAACCGGAAACCTTATAGCCACGATGAAGTAGAATTTCGGCCATTCCACTCATTCCTATCCCCCCAATGCCGACCATATGAATATGATGAGTTCGTCCAAAGCTAGATTGTTTTTCTAACTGAAATGATCCAGAATAAATATGGTTACTAGACTTACTCATGACTTTGTTCTATTTCATGTAAAATTTCTTCAGCAATATGCTCGGCGGCAAAAGGTTTAGCCATCTCTAAAGCAGCTTCGTTCATCTTTCGCAATTGTTCTTGATCGGCTAGTAGTCGTGTGACTAATTCTGTCAGAGTATCTCTTACCTCTTCATCGGGTAGTATCTGGGCGGCTCCTTGTTCCTGCATCGAGCGTGCATTCATGGTTTGGTGGTTTCCAGCAACAAAAGGAGAGGGGATAAGTATACTCGGTGTACCCGTAACCATTAGTTCAGAACAGGAACTCGCTCCTGCGCGGCTCACTACCAAATCAGCTACAGCATAGGCAGCGGGCATATCTTCTAGGTAGGCATGCAGTCTTAGTCTGGGATAGTCCTCTAAATCAATTTTTTTAATTAGAGTATCAAGATAACGCTTGCCGCACTGCCAAATTATATAAATTCCTTCATGATCGTGCAGAGTCTCTAAACTATGTAGCAATGCTTCGTTAATACTTTTTGCTCCCAAACTTCCTCCCAGTACTAATAAAACCGAGCGATCTTCAGTAATATCAAAGAATCCCCTTGCTTTTGAGTGGTTTCTGTGAACCAGATTTTTCCTAGTCGGGTTGCCCACCATTCGAACTTTGTGTGTAGGAAAATAGTGTTCTGCATCTGGGAAGGCAGTAAATATATGTTTCGCGGAGGAGCCAAGCATACGATTGGTTAGCCCTGGGTACGAATTTTGCTCCTGAATTATCAGTGGAATTCCAAAACGGCTGGCCATCCATCCCACAGGCCCTGCTACATATCCCCCGCATGAGACCATAACGGCAGGTTTAAAACGCCTTAACAACCAAAAAGATTGAATTAGTGAAACCATCAGCTTTAGGGGGAATAAAGCATTAAAAAAGGTAAATCGTCGTTGCAATCCACTTATCCAAATCGGATAAATCTGGTACCCTGCTTTAGGGACTGCTAACCATTCCATGTGATTCTTAGTGCCTACAAAAGCAATATCAATTTGCTTCATTTTAATACCCAACGCGTCCGCTATAGAAATGGCTGGGTAGACATGACCACCTGTTCCGCCGGCTGCAATCATCACGCGATATTTAGGATTTTTGCTAGGCATAAAACAAAGGTTTCCTGTCTTTTTTATGCTTGGAAATATTGAGCAGTAAACCTGCTATAGCTCCTGCAAATAATAAATTGGTACCACCATAACTAACAAATGGCATAGACAACCCGGTAACCGGAAATAAACCACTAGCCACCGCTGCGTTTACAAAACCGTAAAGGCACAGGTATAATGTGCAACCTAAAGCCAACAGAGTACCCAAATAATCCTCGGCATTTCTTGCCACGAACGCCACCCCTCGTATCATTAGAAAAACAAATATGGCAATGAGAGTAGTGGCGCCTAAAAGCCCATATTCTTCAGCAATAATGGCAAAAATAAAATCATTATACGGAGTAGGTAAGAAATCACGTTGGGTACTTTTGCCTATTCCAACTCCGGTAATCTCACCCTGGGCTATAGCAATGTAAGACTGCTGCGCTTGCCGTCCCGTTCCATCAAGTAAACGCTCGGTTTCGATCTGTTTAATTTGTCCTAAATACTGTTCAATGCGGTCCTGACGAGTAGTCGATTGGTTAATGAGTAAAAAGCCACCAAAAGCAGCTAAGATGACCATTGTACTCAATTGTATTATACTAATCCGTCCCACAAACATAAGAATAATACATATTCCCATAAGTAAACTAGCCGTAGAAAAATCTTCGACTCCAATAAGGGTGCATGTGATAAATACCCAAATCATGATGGGAATGAACGCCCTTTGAAAGTCTTTTATGTAATTCTGTTTTTCGTTTAGAAGTACACTTACATGAATGATTAGCGAAACGGCGGCTACCGTGGAAGGCTGAAATCCAACCCCTCCAATCGAAAGCCAACGTTTGGCTCCAAATTGTTCTTCACCAAAGACCAACACCATAACCAATAATAGTAAACTAACCACAATGAACGGCCTAGAAAGCTTGGCAATGGTATGATAGTTCACCTTGGATCCCAGTAAAATCACCACCACTGCAATACCAATTTTAACCAAATGACGAGTAATCATCTCGAAGGCGGAAGTGTCATTATTTTGAGCAAAAAAGGCGATTGAAGAATACACAGCTAACAAACCAAAACTAAGTAGTATAATAACCGCCGTTAGAATATAACGGTCGCTTCCCTGTGCACGCGTATCTATTTCCTCTGGGTTAGTACCAAGGACTAGATGAATGTTTCTATTAGGACTGTTATGAATCAATAAATTTTACTTGAATTGGGTTGATATAAACGGTTCATTTAGCATAATCAATTAGCTTAGGTGCTGAACACATTCCTTAAATTCCCGCCCCCGATGCTCATAGTCTTCAAACATATCAAATGAAGAGCAGGCAGGACTTAGCAATACCACCTCTCCTTTTTTAGCTTGTTTTTGGGCATACCGGACCGCTAGATGCATATTATCTGCCGCGATAAAATGAGGAATTATATCCCCAATTTGCTCTTGAATCCGTTCCCGAGATTCACCGATAGCAATCACAGTATGCACCTTGTCAATGAGTTGATCACGCAGCTCAGTATAATCATTGCCTTTGTCGCGGCCACCTAAGATAAGAGTCAATGGGGTTTTGATACTGTCCAAAGCAAACCACACTGCATTCACATTAGTGGCTTTACTGTCATTTATATATTTTACCCCATCCAATTTTCGCACCACTTCTAGGCGGTGTTCGACGCCAGTAAAGCGAGAAAGACTTTCGCGTATAACCTCATTCTTGATTTCACAAGCTCTGACAGCGAGTGCGGTTGCAAGTCCATTTTGCAAATTGTGTTGTCCTTGTAATATTAAT
>PCAT01000024.1 GCA_002730655.1 Balneola sp. | reverse complement strand
ACCTTCCGAATCTGTCTTAACCCAAAAACAAATAGTGAAGTCATTGGAATTCATTAATGCATCACCATTTGGGATTTCAATAATACTTGATGTTCCATTAAATGTCGCCGCCAAACCAGCATTTTCATTTCTACTTCGAGTATAATCAATGTCTATAACTCCCGTAACTAAAGGATCAAAGTCATTCTGAATATCATCAGGTATACCTTCAAAAGTATAATGCGCTATTATACCGGGAGGACTAAAAGTACCCATCGTTGTAAATGTTCTGGTAGTGGCTGTCAATGACTGTTCGTCAAGATTAAGTAAGTTAGCTGATATTTGAAATCTATATAATGTTCCATTGCCAAGAGAGATTTTTGGAACCACAGTTAATGTAGGTCCTAAAACTGATATCTCTATTTCAATTTCTTCTTCATCATAATCTTGAATCAGTTTTATATTTGATTCAGTGGCAGTTTCTGGTTTTATGTCTGAATTAAAAGTAACCACTATTTCGGGATTTGTAGATATATTTTCAGGAGACTCTATCCCATTTAAATCTTCTCCATTTATTGTCATTGTTTCAATATTTAAATTCACAGGTTCACTGTTATTGTTGTCGCAAGCCTGTAATAACATTAGCAACATTGCAAAAGTGATGACATATCTAGAATTATTTAGCTTCGTTTTCATATAGTATGAATTTTTATTTATTTTAAATTTTACCAATTTGGATTTTGTATTAAAGTTCCTTTTGAAAGATCTATTTCACTCTGTGGTATAGGTAATAAGTCATGAACACCTACTTTGAACCCTAATTTCCCTAAAACTTTTTCAGCATTCTTAGTACGAATAAGATCCCATAAGCGATGTCCTTCTAAAGCTAGCTCCACCCTTCTTTCTCTCCATATAACCTCTCTTAGTTCTTGTTGTTCTGTAACTGTTATATCAGGAAGTACTTCAAGGTTTCCATTTCTTGCCCTATTTCTCACTTTATTTAAATATACAAGAGCTTGATCAGGTTTATTATTTTCATTCAATGTTTCAGCTGCTAAAAGTAAAACATCAGCATATCGAATTAATCTACGATTATGACCAAATTGCGTATCGGTCGATAACCCAGGTATCCAAACTTTTCGGTTATAACTCTCAATGGCTATTATATTACCTTCACTATCGCGTTCAATATCAGGTGTTATAGCATCTCCCATAATCGTAATACCATCAATCACTTCACCCAACTCGATAATAGTTGCCTGTTTACGAACATCCCCAGGCTCAAAAGCTTCTCTTAAATTGACACTTGGCTGATTAAATCCCCAGCCCCTGTTTGGGGTACCCCTAACTCCCTGAGTATTAGCATATTGATTACCTAGCCCATTGTCAGAAGAAACAGCCCCAATTTCAAATAATGACTCTATGCCATGCTCTCCATTAGGACCATTAGCATCATAATAATCTACTTCTAAACCAAAATCACCTGACTCAATGATATTGAGCAAGAGTGATTCGGCCTCAGCAAAGCGATTATTAAAGATATAAACCTTGGCTAATAAGGCTTTTGCAGCGTCTTTATTTGCACGCCCTAAATCATTACTTGTATACTCTTTTTTATTAGGTAAAGATGCTATTGCCGATGACAAATCATCTATTATTAAATCATAAACTGCTGATTTTTCCGCCCTTGGAAGTTTAAAATCAGGATTCGTATCTATGACTAGTGGAACACCACCAAATGAACGAACTAGATCAAAGTAATATAATGCCCTTAAAAATTGAGCCTCGCCAATATATCTAGCTTTTAGGCTTTCGTTCATGGGTATTACTGGAACTTTTTCAATAACTACATTAGCTCTTCTAATACCCTGATACAAAGCGTTCCACCATCTATCAAGTCCATCTTGTGTCGGAGAATGTGTGAAATCATCATAGGGTCCTACCGTATTTGAGGCGTCATTAGGATTACTACCTTTTAAGGCGTCATCAGACATAATATCAAGTATTGGAAAACCACCACTGTGATAATGCCAATCTCGTAATGTTGAATATATCGCATTCGTAGCCTTTAGTGCATCTGAAGAAGACAAGGGGAAAGATTCTTGCGTTAATTCACTTTGTGGGTTCACTGATAAAAAATCAGAACAACCCCATTGCAAAAAGTAAGCGGCGATTAAGATGATGTATATCTTTTTCATAATAAGACCTCCTAAAAAGACGTATTAACACCGAATGAAAAGATTCTTGGTATGGGATAAATACCCCGGTCAATCCCATTGGATAACACGTCATAACCACCAATTTCGGGTGTATATCCAGTGTATTTAGTTATAGTGACAAAATTATTTGCCTTTATATAAACTCGAAATAAATCTAGATTAATCTTTTGGCATATCTTTTCTGGAAGAGTATAACCTATAACTAGATCTTTAAGTCTCAAATAACTCCCGTCATGTATAAACCTATCAGAAGGTAAATAATTATATCCACCAAACGATGGTCTTGGTTCTGAGTTACTGGTACCTTCCCCAGTCCATCGGTTCCATACGTGTTTCTCAAAATTGTATGGGTCAGGACGTACTACATTTTTTCCATTAAATATTTCATTTCCTGTTTGACCTTGTATGCTCAAAGAAAGGTCAAAACCTCTATAATCCAAACTGACAGAGAACCCATAAATAAAATCAGGAATCGGCGAGCCAATATAGCTACGATCATCACCATTAATTACACCATCATTATTAATATCCACAAATCTTAGGTCTCCAACTCCCGCCTGGGATAAATGCGGATAAGAATTTAACTCATTCTCATTTTGAAAAATACCATCAGTGCGATAACCATAGTAGGCACCAATCGGCAAACCTATTCGTGATTGTGTAACTCTTTGTCCATTAGCGAGTCCACCACCAATCAGGGTTGAATCAATACCACTGCTACCGCCAATTGCTAACACTTTATTTTTGACAGTATTACCTAAAAAATTAATACTATATCCTAAGTCACTAATGGCATCGTTCCAGTTCAAGGTAAATTCAATACCTTTATTTGTAACAGAGGCCGCATTATACCGGATTTTTTGACCTTGGCCATTACCTAAATGTCCAGGTGTAGATAATTCTACTAATATATCTTCCGTTCGTCTTTCATAATAATCAACTTCTGCAGAAAGTCTATTTTCAAAGAATTGAGCTTCCAACCCAATATCTGTTTGTATCGTTGATTCCCATTTCAAATTTTCATTCCCTAACCGACCATAGGTAGAAGCAATATAAGAAACATCGGGCGATCCAAAGATTGCTTGGAGCCCTGAATTCACTCTAGAGAAGCGATCAAAGTAGGCTATTTTTTCATTTCCAATTACGCCCCAACTAGCTCGCAGCTTCAGAGTACTTATCAGTTCTGTTTGTTGAATAAAATCCTCCTGGTCTAAATTCCAACCAATAGCAATAGATGGAAATACTCCCCATTGATTGTCTTTGGCAAATTTCGATGACCCATCCCTACGAAGGGTTATAGTTGTCATGTAGGTGTTATCATAAGAGTACACTAAGCGCCCTAAGAATGAGATCATGTTGTAATACAAATTTGGATCTACACCATTGTAGATAGAATTAACCATATTTATGTTGTTTGCTTCATCTACAACATATGGTGGGAGTATGTACCAGAAGTCTTTTTGATCCCTAATTAAATTTTGACCCACTAAACCTATTATTTCAGAACGCGTTTGTTGCATGGTTATGCCTGCTAATAACGAAATAGTATGTAGGTCTGATATTTCCTTTATATAGTTTAGCGTGTTTTCCCAAATCCAAGTATAGCTTGAGAACTCCGATTTATAGAGATCACTATAGTCATTATTTTGCTGTGAGGCCGTACCATCAGGATTTAAGACAGTAAAGGCTGGTGTAAAGTTTTTTGATTTATTTTTAGACGCATCTAAGCCAAAACTGGTTTTGACTAACCACTCTTGACTAGCATATAATTCTGCGAAAACATTTCCAACCAGTCGAACGCCATTATTGTAAGAGTTTGAATGTGCTAAATCTGCAAGTGGATTTCCAACATTATAGACCACTCCAAAACTCCCATCATCATACTTTGGCTTTAATACTGGTTGTGCTCGATATGCTTGAAAGGTTACGTTTGGAGCATTTCTTTGATTGTAAGGGGCAATAGCCCAGTTATTTCCGACTTTAAAATTTTCTCGAATACGATACGAATTATTAAGTTTTAAACTAATGCGCTCATAATTAGATCGTTCGATTATACCTTCATTCAAAAAATATCCTAAGCTCATATAGTAGTCGCTATTCGTAGTACCCCCACTAAATGAAATTTGATGATTATGAATCTGAGCTATATCAAATATTAAATCCTGCCAATCAGTATTTGGAACAGCATCAACATTGTTATAGCTTCCTGATCGTATCTCATTAGTGATAATTGCGAATTCTCTGCCATCCAGCAAGTCTATTTTTTTCTCTAACTGCTGCAATCCTGACTCTAATGATACTTGAATTCTTGGCTCATCATCAAGACTTGATCCTTTCTTGGTTTGAACCAATATGACTCCATTAGCCCCCCTAGAACCATAAATTGCAGTTGCTGAAGCATCTTTAAGCACCTCTAACGAAGCTATATCTGATGGGTTTAAAAAACTAATATCATCTAAAATAACACCATCAACCACATAAATTGGTGATGAATTACCGAATGTACCTACACCTCTGATTCGAACAGCAGATCTCGCTCCAGGAGCTCCTGAAGTGGCAGTTATTTGTACACCTGCGACTTTTCCTTGCAAGGATTGATCAGCGCTTAGACTAGTAGTTTTAGCTATATCTTCGCTGCTAATCCTTCCTATAGCCCCTGTGACGTCTCGTTTCCTGACAAGACCATAACCAATTACAACTAACTCATCCAAAATACTTGTATCCTGTTCAATTTGTATGAAATATATAGTCTCATCAGTGATTTTGATTCTTTGAGTGACATACCCTATATAGGAGACAATCAATAAACTATCGGTTGATTCAGTCATTAATACAAATTCACCTTCGGTATTGGTTGATGTACCTCGTATGGTACCATCGATTAGAATATTCACACCTGGTAAAAATTCACCCGTAGTTTTATCTACTACTACTCCTCGAATTTCTTGTTGGGCTGANAGNGGCTTCANCGCGCCTANTANTATAAATGCAAACAAGAACGAAACAAGTATAAGTCTTATGCCCATAATTAAATATGATATATATATTTTTAAATCTAAGCTATTTGAGGATGGGTTTCAATTCTTACTCATCTGTTCCTTGAGTAACCTTTGGGTTGTCTCCCAATCTAAGGTGGATTTAAGTCCACCATTTTTACTGTATTTCTCTACTAGTTTTAAGGTTTCTTCGACACCTTCATAGATACCTTTGGTATAACCACTTGATAACCCTTCTTTCTTACCGATTATATAACCTATAAATAGAGTAATACTGCTTATTAATAATACTAGTGAAACTTCCATATTTGATCCATTTATTTCAGTAAAATTTAGCTCCTAAAGGCTAAAATAATGATGGGTAAGATTGTCGATATATTGCTATTGCTTGCTTTAAAGTAAAATAGTGTACTAAGTAGACTAAATACTTTTTCTTTAGTACTATTTTTATTTAAATCTATTATAATGTATTAAAATATTTAACTCTTAATTTAATAATACTGTGCATGATACCAGATAGAGTCCTTGAGGTTATGTTAAATGGATATGGCCATTTTGGTTCAACATCTAACAATTTAATTCCCGCTCATATTGATACATTAGGAGCTTCCTCAAACCCCGAAAATGATGAAGCAACATTTTTTGTTCGAAAATCACTAGCCAAAAAAACCCTAATAAATTTAGATAGCAATGGTATGGCTGCAGTATATTTAGGGCTTCCTTCTCATGAGGCATATCAAATTAAGGGTCATTTTACTGGGTCTAGAGATTTAACAGCCGAAGAGTTAGAAGTATCTAGTAAAATCAGAAACTATTTTATTGATACGATTAGTGCAATGGGGTTACCGAGAGAGAATATAGAAAAGTTGTATGGTGTTGCTCCGGATATTGGCCTGACGGTTAAAATTGAAAATATTTATATCCAAACACCCGGACCTGAAGCGGGAACCAAATTAGAATTCTAATATTTGATAAATGATTCAAGAAAAACATCAATTTGCAATGAATGGGATGTATCCTAGCACCTTTTCGACTTGTTCAAAAGAAGGAATACCAAATACAACTGTAATATCTCAAGTTTGGTATGTAGATGAAGACCATATAGCTTTATCATTTCAATTTTTTAGTAAAACTAGAAGAAATATCTCTGAAAATCCTCTTGGTTACTTATCAATAATTAATCCAATGACTATGGACATGTATGGACTTGAAATAGAATTTGTTCGGTCAGAAACGGAGGGCGATTTATTTGACGATATGGACATGAAGCTGCAAGCAATAGCTTCAATGTCAGGAATGGAAGATATTTTTGAATTAAAGGCAGCCGATATCTATAAAGTGCATAACATAAAAGACATAAACCTATAATAATATTCGTCCATTATAACATTATTTAGTATGTCATAGATTAAAATAAATTAAGAACTATAATATGGATGGCAAACTAGAGAAGGTTGATAAGAGAACAGAACAAGAGCGACTTCTTGAAAGAAAAAAAAGAGAAATAGAATTAATCAAAGAGGTTTCAGGTCAAATAAATAAGACGCTAGATATTAATTCTATTGCCCAAACAATGCTTGAGCTAATGGATAAACATTTTGGCTTTGAGCACTCAATGATATTAACACTAGATAACAATAATGAATCTTTAAGTGTTCTTGCAACACACGGTTATAAAGATCAGGGAATTGGCGCTAAAGTTAGAGTTGGTGTGGGCGTAATAGGCATGGTGGCTAAACGTAAAAAGTTAATGAGAATGGCCAATATGCGAATGCAAATGAATTACATGCATGCTGTAAAAAAGGAAGTAATCAAATCAAATAGTGATAAAATAAAAGAAACGGTTCCCCTACCAGGTCTGAAAGATGTCGAGTCACAAATTGCTATACCAATGATATTAGATGAGGAATTGGTTGGTGTATTTTCTGTTGAAAGCCAAAAATTAAATCTATTTGACAAAGAGGACGAATTAGTAATAACAATTTTAGCAAACCAAACAGCAAGTGCACTCAAGCATGCCAATCTCTACAAGCTCGAACAAGAACGATTAAATCAATTAAACAAAGCACACTCAGAGCTAGCTGACCTTAATCAAAATCTGGAGAAAAAAGTAGAGGAACGAACCTCTGAGTTAGTTGAACTATCAAAAAAGCTAGCTAAATATTTTTCCCCTCAAGTTTATGAATCAATTTTTTCAGGAAAACTTGATGTAACTGTAAAAACTCAGCGTAAACAATTAACAGTTTTTTTCTCCGACCTACAGGGGTTCACTGAATTAACAGAACGCTTAGAGCCTGAAATTCTTACTGAGCTACTAACTGATTATCTCACAGAGATGTCAAAAATAGCTATAAAATGGGGCGGAACAATAGATAAATATATTGGTGATGCTATGTTGGTTTTCTTTGGGGATCCATCGTCTAATGGACATCGAGAAGACGCTATAAACTGTGTTGCTATGGCTTCTGAAATGATTGAGAAACTGAGTAGTATTCGAAACACATGGCTAAATCGTGGAGTATCAAAAACCTTAAATGCTCGCATAGGTATACATTCAGCTGTTTGTACCGTTGGAAATTTTGGATCTCAAGACCGGTTAGATTATACAGTAATTGGCAACGGGGTTAACTTGGCGTCGCGATTAGAGTCTAATGCAAGAGCAAATAAAATTCTTATTTCTGAAGACACTTATTTATTAATAAAAGAAAGCTTTGCTTGTAATGAAAAAGAAACTATTTCAGTAAAAGGTGTTTCGTATCCGGTAAAGACTTATGAAGTACTTGAGAAAAAGGAAGCTTCAAAAGTAAAGACTCAACCTATTAATAAAGAAATGCCAGGATTTTCTCTAAAGTATAATCCATCTGAGCTCTCAGATAATGATACCGCGATTAAATTAGTCTCTGATGTGCTAAAAAGACTTGAAAAACAAAAAAGTCTTAATGAATGATTCTTACTCAACTATTCCTTAATAACCTCTTGGTTATCTCCCAATCTAAAGTTGATTTAAGTCCACCATTGTTAGTGTGCTTTTCTACTAGCTTCTAGGTTTCTTCAATACCTTTAGTATAGCCGTTAGGTAAATCTT